>CAISJA010000175.1 GCA_903885525.1 uncultured Opitutaceae bacterium | reverse complement strand
CCACGAGTACCTCGACTGGAAGGAACAGACCGACCTGTTCAGCGACGTCATGATTTATAATGGACTCGACGATCAAGTGCTGAACGACGGCGGCACGGTGACATCCCTCTCCGTTCACCAAGCCTCGGCCAACTATCTCCGGACCCTGGGACTGCGACCGGCGCTTGGCCGGGATTTGTCGGAGGCCGACACCGTGCCGGGTGCCGCCCCGGTGGCGCTGCTGAGTTACGCCGTCTGGCAAAGCGTCGGCAAAGCTGATCCCGCCATCCTGGGCCGCGCTGTCGCTCTGGATGGGAAAATGGTCACAGTCGTGGGTGTACTTCCACAGTCATTTGTTTCGGTCACACCAGAGGAACACCCCGTGGAGGCACTGCTACCGCTGACGGCCACACGCGAGTCGGCTCCGCGCGGTAATCACACTTATTGGGTTTATGCCCGCCTCCGGGATGGGGTGACGTTGCGACAGGCCGAGCAACGCATCGAAACCGTGTCCAAACGGCTGCAGCAGGAGCGCGACATCACCCATGACATTGTGCTCGAGACCCTGCAGGAGCGCACCACCAAGTCGGTGCGGCCCCGGCTTTACGTCCTGGTGGCTGCGGTGGCACTCGTCCTGCTGATCGCCTGCGTCAATCTCGCCAACCTTCAGCTGGTGCGGCTCACCGGCCGTGCTCCGGAAATTTCCATCAAGATGGCCCTGGGCGCGGGACGGGGCCGGATCGCCGGGGAAATCCTCGGCGAGAGCCTGCTGCTTGGGTTGGCCGGAGGAGCCTTGGGGATGCTGCTGGCGGATTGGGCCCTTGATCTGGCGGGGAGCTTCGCCAGAGAGCAATTTCATGCCTACGCTCCGCTGAGCCTGAATACTCCGGTCCTACTCTACACACTCGGACTCACCCTGTTGGCGGTGGCGCTTTCCGGCATTCTGCCTGCCTGGCGAGCCACCTCCGGGTGGGAAAACTTCCTGCGGGCCGTCGGTCGGAGCGCCACCAGCACGTCCGGGCAGCGCCGGCTCAACAGTTTTTTTGTCGTCGCCCAGGTTGGCCTCACCCTGCTGGTCCTCATCGGTGCCGGCCTGCTCGTGCGCAGCCTGCACCGCCTCGACCGCGAGGAAAAAGGATTCCGGGTGGATACGATCGCAACCTTTCAACTCTCTCTCCCGAAGGAGCACTACCAAGATAACACTCAACGCATCCAGTTCTTTGACCAATTACTGGACCGGATTCAGGCCCTGCCAGGGGTGGAATCCGCTGCCGCGGGCAATGCCGTACCCTTGCGCCTCGGCAGTAAAATCTATTTCTCGCTGCCGGGGGTGACCTGGCCGAAAGGTCAGGCCCCCCTCGCCGGCTACCTCATGGTGAGCCCCGGCTACCTGAAGACCTTTGGGCTTACCCTGCGGAAGGGCCGGGGCTTTGATCCTGGGTTGGATCACCTTCCGGCACAGCCGGGGCACTTCTCCCGGTCAATCATCATCAATGAGTCTTTTGCGCGCAAATATTTCGGGACAAGGGATCCCGTCGGGCAACATATCGGGTGTGACGACGACAAGACTCTGGCTGACCCCAATTATGCTTGGGACACCATCGTCGGAGTCATCAGCGACGCCCACCTGACTTCCCTCGAAGAGGAGGTGGAGCCGGCCATTTACTACTCCTGCCAACAGCTGGTCAGCCCGTCGCAGTATATTGTCGTCCGGTCCACTCTCGATCCCGTCGTCTTGCTCCCCATGTTGCGCGGGCAACTGCACCAGCTTGATCCTGGCCTGCCGCTCACCCAGTTGGAAACGATGCAGGGCGTCGTCGACCAGTCTTTCGCCCAGCGCCGGACGATCACCTGGACCATCGGCGCGGCCGCTGCGGTGGCCTTGGCTCTCGCCATGCTCGGGCTGTACAGCGTGATCGCCACCACCGTCGCCCAGCAAACCCGCGACATCGGGGTACGCCTCGCCCTCGGAGCCGAACCGGGAGCGATTGGACGCTGGGTGCTGGCCAAGGGGCTGCGCTTGGTGGCCGCGGGCCTTTTCCTCGGCCTCGCCTTTTCCTACGTCATGGCCAGGCTGCTCGGCACCCTGCTCTACGGCGTTTCCGCCTGGGATCCCCTCACTTATCTCGCCGTGATCGGCCTGATGTCCGGCATCGCCCTGCTCGCCTGCTGGCTGCCGGCCCGCCGGGCCACCCGCGTCGACCCCATGGTCGCTCTGCGCATGGAATAACCGCCCAACCGCCAAATCGCTCATTTTCTTTACTCCCGGCCATTGCCGGTGCAGCCTGCACCGGTTGGATGACGTTGCAAAGCGCCACCCGGGCCAAACCCACCACCTCCATGAACGACCTCCCCGTATTTCTCCAAGTCTTCCTGCGTGCGTTTGCCCTGCTCGCGGTCGGCTTGTGGATGCAAACCTTGGCGACATCGGCCTCCGGAAAAAAGAGCACCGACCAGCCCGCCGGCACGGATAAGTCCGAGCACCCGGTTCGCGATCCGAAGTCGGCGGTTGACCAGGCTCCGGCCAAGCCGCACGACCAGCCGACGGAAAAGTAAGCCGCCGGTCCGGCCAGCGGCGATTATTTCCACTTCCTCGCTGCCCGGGCCGCCGCCGCTTTCCGATTGTGGGGGCAGGTGACCTGCGCCAAGCTGCTCCCATGAGACTACCCCGTTCCATTGTTTCCTTGGGTTTGCTGCTGGTGGCCGCCGCCCTTTGTAGAACGCCGGCTATACGTCGAGGTCGGCGCCAACTAGAACCCGTGTCCGCTTTGGCTGGGTTTTAAGTCGGAGTCGGTCTGCGTGAGCGGTAACGCTTGGGGCTTTCGCGCAGACCCCCATGATT
>CAISJA010000174.1 GCA_903885525.1 uncultured Opitutaceae bacterium | reverse complement strand
CACGCCACGGGCACCCGGGAGATGACCCGCCTCGGCGGGCTCTGGCGCGCCATGCCCTGGACGGCCGGACTCTTCACCCTCGGTGCCATCGCCATCGCCGGCCTGCCCCCGCTCAACGGCTTCGTCAGCGAATGGCTCGTTTATCTCGGGCTGTTTGATGCGGCCGCCGCCCGCGGTCCCGCCGCGTGGGCCGCCATGCCGGCGGCGATTTTGCTCGGGCTCACCGGGGCGCTCGCCCTCGCCACCTTCGCGAAGGCCGGCACCCTCGTCTTCCTCGGCGCGCCCCGCAGCGCCGCCGCCCGCCAGGCCCGGGAGTCCGGGCCGTGGATGCGCGCCCCGATGCTCGTGCTGGCCTCCGGTTGCGTCCTGCTGGCCCTCGCGCCCGCCTGGCTCTGGCCGATTCTGTCCCGGACGGCCGGCACCTGGCAATCCGGCTGGGCTATAGCGGCCGCCCCGGCCCCCTTGGGAGTGCTCGGCTTGGTCCAGTTGACGCTGGCCGTCCTCACCCTGGCTGCCTCGGCGTGGCTCTGGCGCTATGCGCGGGCGGCGGCGGCCCCGCGCCGACTCACTTGGGATTGCGGCTACGCCGCGCCGAGCGCCCGCATGCAGTACTCCAGCGGCTCGTTTGCCGGCATTGCCGCCGACTGGTTCGCCTGGTTCCTCCTGCCGGTCCGCCAGTCGCGCCGGCCGCGCGGCATTTTTCCCGCCGCCGCCAGCCTGGTGGAGCAATGGCCCGACCCGGTGCTCGCCCGGATTCTCACCCCGGCGGGCGGCATCGTCCTGCGCGTGTCCACCGCCGTCCGCCGCCTGCAGCACGGACGGCTGCAGTACTATCTCCTCTACGTCGTCATCGGGATGGTCGCCCTCGGCGTGCTTGTCCTCTGGGGAGAAGGGTCATGATGCACCTCCTCGCCGCCCTGCTCCGCCTGGCCGGCTGGCTGCTGCTCGCACCGCTGCTGCCCGGCCTGATCAACCGGGTCAAAGCCTGGGTCGCCGGCCGCCGCGGGCCGCCGATCCTGCAGCTTTACTACGACCTCGCCCGCCTCTGGCGAAAAGAAATGGTGCTGAGCCGCCTGGTCTCCCCGGGATTCATCGCCGGTCCGGCGGTCGCCTGGGTGGCGTTGGCGTTCGCGGCGCAGCTGCTGCCGCTCGGCCCCGCCGGCACCGTGCTCAGTTTCCGGGGCGACGCGCTGCTCCTGCTCTACCTGCTCGCCCTCGCCCGCTTCGGCACGGTGTGGGCGGCCATGGAAACCGGCTCCGCTTTTGCCGGCATGGGGGCGGCCCGCGAAGTCAGCTATGCGGTCCTCGCGGAGGCGGCCTTGTTCACCGCCTTGCTCGCCCTCGCGGTGCATGCCGGCAGCATCACCCTGGTGGCAATGCTCACGCCGGTAGCGGCGGGCAGCGGAGCCGCCCTGCTCGGCGCCGGGCTCTTCGCCGTGTTGCTGGCGGAAAACTGCCGCGGGCCGTTCGACGATCCCCACACGCACTTGGAACTCACGATGATTCATGAGGCGATGATCCTCGATCACAGCGGTCCGCCGCTCGCCGTCATCCTGCACGGCGCCTCGCTCAAGCTGCTGCTTTTCGCGGTGCTGCTGACCGAAGCGGTGCTCCCCCTCGGCCGATATTCCGCCCCCACCGCCGCCACGCTCCTCCTGCTCGGGGTCGCGGGCCTCACCGTGGGCATCGGGCTGGTCGAATCGCTCCTCGCCCGCCTGGCCTTCCGCCGGGTGCCGCTCCTGCTGACCACCGCCTTTTTGCTCTGCCTCTTCGCCCTGCTGGTCGCGTGGAAAGGCGGCCTGACATGAGTCCCACCGTCAATCTTCTCATCGGCCTCGTCATCGGCCTCAACCTGCTCGCCTTGGCCAGCAGCCGGCTGCCGGCGCTCATCAGCGCCGTCTCGGTGCAGGGGATGGTGCTGGGGATCATGCCGCTGCTGATGGAGGGACGTCTCGACTGGTTGCTGCTGCTGATGGCTGCCGGCACGGTAGCGGGGAAGGGCTTCGTCATCCCCTACCTGTTGCGGCGCGCCCTGCGGGCGTCCAACATTGAGCGTGAGGAGGAGCCGACCATCGGCTACGTGCCCTCCCTGCTGCTGGGCGCGGGCGGCACCATCGCGGCGATGGCGCTCGGGCCCGCCCTCCCGCTGCTGCCGGAGCATGCCGGCTCGCTGCTCGTGCCCGGGGCGTTGGCCTCCGTGCTGACCGGCTTCGTGCTGCTGATCGGGCGCGCCAAGGCCATTTCGCAGGTCTGCGGCTATCT
>CAISJA010000173.1 GCA_903885525.1 uncultured Opitutaceae bacterium | reverse complement strand
GGTGCCGCGGCCGCGCACGGTCACCGGCACCCGGTGGCGGTTGGCGAGGGCGAGCACCACCCCCACGTCCTGCTCCCGGGCCGGCGTGACCACGGCCTCCGGCAGAAAAGATACCTTGCTGCTGTCGTAGGACGCGGCCAGGCACCCCTCGGCGGAGGTGTCGACGCGGCGACCAAGGCGCTGCTGGAGTTGGCGGGTGGCGGCGGTGTGCTTCACGCTCATCAGCCGGGTGCTTTAGGGCGCGGGCCGGCCGGGCGCAAGCCAGGTTCCGCCGGCCCCTCAGCCGAAATATCGGTAGACTTCAAGAACTCGGCGGCACTCCAGTGCTGGTAGTTCACAGCCGTCCCATCGGGTTTGAGGATTGGCGGCTGGAGTTGCCCTGGCTCGCCGGCCGCGGTCGCGACCGAGTGTGAAAAAAAACAAACCGTCAGCGGGGGAACTCTAACCAGAGGCAAGCGGGAGCGTTCTGGCGCAGCTTTGCAATTTCATCCCGAGCCACCTGGTCCCAAAACTGGCGCGGGAACACGGCGTGTCCGCCAAGACCCGGACCTGCAGCGCGTGGAGCCAGGTGGTCGCGATGCTCTACGGCCAACTGACGCATGCCATCGGTCTCAACGACGTCTGCGACGGCCTGCGCCATCACTCCGGGTGGCTCTTCGCCATGATCCGCGGTGTCCGCTGGGATCGCCTCCACCTACCCGCGTTGCTCGGCTTCGATGGGACAGCGGACGGGCCCTGGCGCATGCGCCCCAGTGAAAAGGCAAAATTCATGAACGGGACTTGAGCGAATCCGAATCTGCACCCCGTCTGCCGGCAACTTACCAAGCTGGCTTCTGGCGATCGGACGGCTGTGGATTCAGTCACTGACGCGGTAGGGGTAAGGAGCCTCTCAGTCCAAGCCGTCCTGGGTCAGCTCGATGGCGAGGTTGCGGCAGCCCTTCAGATCGGTCTTGCCGGTGCCGAGCATCGGAATCTGGCCGACCACCCGCACGATTTTCGGGACCCAGAGATTGGGCAGCCCGCCCTCAAGGAGCCGGCTGCGGAGCTGGTCGGCTGTGACCGGCCGGGTGGTGAGGAGCACGAGGGCCTCGCCCTTGGCCGGATCGGGCACGCCGGTGACCACGAAGATCGGGCCCTCGTGCTGATCCCAACCGAAAGCCTCGACGATGCGCTGCTCGATCGTGCCGTGGGGCACCATTTCGCCGCCGATCTTGGAGAAGCGCGAGAGCCGGCCCTCGATGTAGAGAAAGCCGTCGTCGTCAAACCGGCCGAGGTCGCCGGTGACGAACCAGCCGTCCTTGAGCGCGGCGGAGGTCTTTTCCTGATCCTTGAGGTAGCCGGGAAAGATGTTGGGACCGCGCAGCCAGAGCATGCCGGTGGAGGACGGCGGCAGGTCGAGGCCGGTGTCGGGATCGACGATCCGGGCGGACATGCCCGGGAGCAGCCGGCCGACGGAACCGGTGCGCTTGCCGGGCTGTTCCTCCGCCGTGGCGGTGGTGACGGGCGGATTGTGCTGGTTGACGTTGGTGACCGGCGTCGTCTCGGTCAGCCCGTAGCCTTGCAGGATTTCGATGCCAAACCGGGCCAGGAAGTCATCGTAGAGGTCCTGCGGCAGCTTTTCCGCGCCGGTGACCACGAGGAGGAGCGATTTGAGTTCCTCCTTCGTGGCCTTCTTGAGGAAGGGGCGGACGAAAGTCGGGGCGCCGACCAGCACGGTGGCCTTTTCCTGCTGAATCGCCTCGACGATCCGGCGGGTGTCGAGCGGGCTGGGGATGGTGGTGACGGTGCAGCCGCGCAGGATCGGGTACCAGACGGTGATGGTGAATCCGAAGGAGTGGAAGACCGGCAGGCAGGCGATGAGGTTGGTGGTCTCCGGCAAAATGGAGAGCGAGGAGATCTGGTCGCAATTGGCGAGCAGGTTGCGGTGGGTGAGCACCACGCCCTTCGGCTCGCCGGCGCTGCCGCTGGTGAAGAGCAGGCCGGCCTCCTCCTGATCCCCCACCCGTGGCAGGCCCAGGAAGTCGGCGATCCACTGGTTGGGCACGATCCAGGCGGCGACGAGCCAGGGGAAAACCGCCCGCCGGCCGCCGGCCGCCTCGAGCTCGGACTTGAGGTCGAGGGTGTGCGCGGGAAACGGAAATTGCGGGAGTTTGGCGCGCATGGCCCCGGCTGTGATCACGGTCTTGATCTCGCCGAGCCGCAGGGCGGACTCCACCGCGGCGCGGCCGACGGTGAAATTGAGATTCACGGGGGTCTTGCCGGCGCAGGCGACCGCGAGGTTGGCGATGGTCGCACCGGCACCCGGCGGGAGCACGATGCCGACCCTCTTTTCCGGCACGGTGGCGCGGAGGCGGCGGGAAAGGACGGCCGCAGCGCCGAGGAGCTGGGTGGCACTGACCGGCCGGCGGGCGGCGGTGCGGTCGATGATCGCGGTGTGCCAGGGACGCTTCGCCAGGGCGCGCACACATTCGCGGGCGAGGTGGCGCCGGAGGATGGGCCGCTCCTGAAAGGCTTCCTCCCCCAGATCGAGCAGGGCCCGGCGGGAGGCGGCGACATCGGCCTGGGCCGGCGGGAGCGGCCGGCCGAACAGCACAAACACGTGCGTCGGCATCAGTCGCGGCGATTTCCAGAGATACTTGTTGCCCGCAAACGAAAACACGGAGCCCCACAGGCCGTCGATCACCGCCGGATAGACCGCCGCATGCGCGGAGCGGGCGATGGTCTCGAACCCCCGCTGCAGGCGCATCAGCTGGCCGGTGCGCGCGATCGAGCCCTCGGGAAACACGCAGACCAGTTCGCCGTTCCTGATGGCATCGATCGCCGTGCGGATGCCCTTCATCGGCTTGTCCGGGCTCACCGGGATGACGCCGAGGGCACGGAAGAGAAAGCGCACGACCGGAGAGCGGGCGAAGCCGGCGAAGGCGACGAAGCGGAGCGGGCGGGGCGAGGCGATCTGCAGCACCATGGCGTCCACGTAGGAGAGATGGTTGCAGATCACCAGGCCGCCGCCCGTGGGTGGAAGCCATTGTCCGCCCCGCACCCGCACCCGGTAGAAGAGCGGCCCGATCAGCCGCATCACCGTGCAGAGGGTCTGATGCGGCAGCTGCCAGAGCGAGTAAACGAGCATGGCCACCGTCAACGCGGTGAGGGCGAAGCACTGCGCGCGCGGACCCCAGGGGAAGGTCCCGCCGAGGGTGAGCAGGTAAAACACGCCTTTCGCCAGCTGGGCCGCCCCTCCCCCCAGGTGGTGGCCGAGGAAGCCGGCCAGATTGTCCCGGACCGTGTAAAGGGTCCCGGAGGCAACCAGGGCAAAGAGGACGTTGGCGGCCAGCCCGCCGGTGCTGTCCATCAGGCCGACGGCAGCGAGGATGCGCCCGCGGCGGTTCGCGCCGGCGGTCTCCTGGATGTAGGCATAGAGCGGCACGAGGAAGAAGCCCGAGGCGAAGCCGCCCACCATCAACCAGCAGCGGAAAGCCACATTGGCCTGACCAATGACCCCGAGCGCGAGCAGAGCGGCCACGAGGACGGCGCCGCCCACCGGGGCGAGGCCGAGGTCGATGCGGCCGCGAGAGAGGATTCCGGCCAGGAAATTGCCCAGGATCGTGCCCGCTCCGAGCAGGAGCAGCATGATGCCGGTGTCCGTGGCCGAGCCCACATCACCGCCCGCATGCGCCTCCGCTCCCATCTGGATCAGGAGGAGGTAAAGGTAGCCCCCCACGCCATAGAAAAAGACGATGCCCCAGGTGGCGCGCAACAGGGGCTTGGCCGCCCACAATTCGCGCAGCTGCGCCCCGTGCCGCCAGAGCAGACCGAGGGAAAACTTCTCCCCGGACTGCGGCTTCGTGTCATGCACGAGCTGGAAGATCAGCCAGGAAAGCCCGGACAGCGCGGCCAGAATGAGCGCGGCGACCAAGGCCCCGTTCCACGGGCCGTGGTGCCGCTGCGTCCAGTGGTCGAACATCCAGCCGCCGGCAAAGCCTCCGGCCAGCATGGCGCTGACCGAAAGCATCTCCATGATGCCCACCCAGCGGGAGAGATCCTCCGTGCCGACCATTTCCCGGAGGATGCCGCGTTTGGCGGGCGAGAACACCGTGGCCTGCAGGGCCAGCAGCAGGAAGCTGACCATCGCCCCCCACAGGGACTGGCGCCAGAGGGCGAGCACCAGCACCAGCATGACCACGAATTGCAGCCCGAGGGAAAGGTGCAGCACCCGGCTCTTGGCAAAGCGGTCGCACAACCAGCCGGCCAGCGGCGAGAAGGCCACGAAGGGCGCCACCAGCATGGCCCCGAGGATGCTCCGCACCACGTTGATTTCCAGACCGGTGAGCACCCCCGGAAACTGAGCCAGGGCGACCAGCATCAATTTGGCGGCGTTGTCGTTGAAGGTGACCTGGGCCTGTGCCACCATCAGGGCAACCAGCGAGACACGGGGGGATTTCATGCAGGGGAACCGGCAGATTGGGGGAGCCGCGGGACTCCGGGCAAGACCGTTCCTTGCGCAAATGATTGAACGGCTCCAGCCCCAGTGCCGCCGTCCGCCGCGCCTGGCGGTTCCGGCAGAGAACTGCGGCGATCAGGGCCGCAGCCGGCCGCACCGGTGTCCGCCAAGCAAAAGTCGGGCTGGCTCAGACCGGCCTGACTTCGCGCAGGCCCACATCGACCTGTCCGATGTGCGCGTAGATCCAGCGGCAGGTCTCGGCGTGGATATCCTCCAACACGGAAACTGGCATGTCCGGGCTGCTGAGCACGGCGATCCAGGCTTCCAAGCGTTGCTCGAAATGACGGTGGGCGGAGCAATTGGCCTTGTGCCGGCTGCAATTGGTGCAGGCCATGACGGACTCCTCCCGGCTGAAATGCACCAAGGTGTATTGCTGGAGAAAGAGGATCAGAGCCGTCCCACAGCTACGGCTGAACTGAGCGAAGAAAGTGGCTCGGTTGAATGATTTTCATCTGCCACTAGTGTCCTGTAAGCTAAGTTCATTCACAAAGTCTTTTTGATCCGTTCGAGGATCAGATCGGCCGAGGCCGTCCAGATGAAGGGCACCGGGTCCTGATTATTGGCGTGGATATATTCGTCGATGGCCGCCACCAGTGCCGGGAG
>CAISJA010000172.1 GCA_903885525.1 uncultured Opitutaceae bacterium | reverse complement strand
CGGATGCTGAGTTCGGGCCGATTCATCGGCGCTTCCTCAGGATTTGGCGGGGGCGGCGACGGCGGGGGCGTCCGGCAGCGGGGCACCCGAAGCCGCCCGGGGCTCGGCCTTCACCCCGGGCAGGAGACGGAGCTGGCCGTCGGTGACGACGACCTCGCCGGCTTCGACGCCGGAGGCCAGCAGGGTGTTGTCCCCCTCGCTCCGGACGGTCCTGACCTGGCGCAGTTCCACCCGGTGGTCGGACAAAAACACATAGACGGTGGAGCCATACTGGCTGTTCTGCACCGCCGTGGTTGGCACCACGACGGCCCCGCGATCCATCCCGGTCTGGGTGGAGACATAGACGAAGCGCCCGGGCCAGAAGGTCTCGCCGGTGTTCGGGAAGACCGCCTTGAGCGTGATCATGCCCGTGGTGGCATCGACGGTGTTGTCGATGAATTCGAGGCTTCCGTTCCCCTGTTGCACGCCGCTGGTCCGGTCGATGGCTGTCACCGTCACCTGGCCGCGGGCCTGGGCGGCCCGGATCTCGTCGAGCGCCCCCTCGGGCACCGCATAGGTGATGGCAACGGGGGCGAGTTGGTTGATGGTGACGAGGCTGAAGGCATTGTCGTTGGCTTTGACGAGCGCGCCCTCGTGGAGCAGGCGCTGGCCGGTGCGGCCCGTGATGGGCGCACGGATCTCGGTGTAGCCGAGCTGCAATTCGGCGTTGGCCACCGCCGCCTCCTTGGACTGCACGTCCGCCTTGGCGGTCTCCGCCATGGTGAGATATTGGGTGTAGGCCTCCTTGGAAATGGCCGCCTGCTGGTCGAGGTGCGAGTAGCGGTCGGCATCCACGACGGCCTCTTCCGCCTGGGCGCGGGCGGTGGCGAGGGTGGCCTGGGCCTGCCGGAGCGCGTTCTCGAAGGGCCGGCGGTCGAGCGTCACCAGCAGGTCCCCCGTCCTGACCTCGTCGCCCTCCTTGAAGTGCAGCCGGGCCACGACGCCGTCGACCTGGGATTTCACGGTGACGGTGCGCAGCGCCTGCACCGTGCCGACGGATTCGAGGCGCCGGGGCACATCCTGCCGGAGGGCGGTGGCAACCTGCACCGGCACCGGCGGTGGGTCGCCGGCGGCGGCCTGGGCGGGACGGCAGCCGGTCGCCAGCAAGGTGGCGGCCAGCAGCAGCGGGACGAGGAGCCGGGAATGGTCCGAAGCGGGGGGGAGGTTCATTTTTTAGCCGCTGCATCCAGGTGCAGCAAATTGGTTTTGACGGCGGAAAGGTCGCGCAGCAGCGCCGGCAGCCGGGAGGCCGCGATGCCGGCCAGGCAATCGACGCGCAGGCCGGACGCCCGGCGCTCGAGTTCGGCATGGAGCCGGCGGGCTTTCGCCGTCGGCTGCAGGCGGTAGGCCCGCCCGTCGGCCGCCGCATCGCTCCGGCGGATCCAGCCGTGGCGGGCCAGGCGCTCCGCGTGCCGGCTGACGGTGATTTTTTCCAGCTGCATGCTGTCGGCCAGCTCGCTTTGGGTGCAACCCGGCTGGCGGATGAGGTGCATGAGGAAGAGCCACTGGGCGCGAGTCAGCCCGAGCGGGCGGACCCGCCGGTCAAATTCCTTCCGCATCAGCCGGTTGAGGTCGGAGATGAGGAAGCCCAGGCCCTGGGTGAGACTGCCGTGCCGGTCGGTCATGGAAGCATGGAGAAGGGGCGAAACTGGTAAGCTTGCTTACTATCCATGGCAAGCGCCTGTTTGGTGGTTTTTTCGGACCGCCGCGCGGGCTTGCCGCCCCGGCCGAAAGCGGGCACAGGTGCTGGTCTTCCCTCCCATGAGATTCTCCGGTCCGTTTCCCCTCCCGCGATTGACGCTGGTCTTCCTGCTCCTTGCTTTCGCCGCCCCGGCCGCGGCGGCCGGCGAACCGGCCGCCGAGGCGGAAACTCTCCGGCACGAGCGCGACGCCCTCGCCGGCCGGATCACCGGCCTGCGCGAGCGCAT
>CAISJA010000171.1 GCA_903885525.1 uncultured Opitutaceae bacterium | reverse complement strand
CTGTGCCAGCTTCGCCCCCTATTTTGCCACCTTCTACCGCAGCCTCCGCCAACTCCGCCCCCAGGCTGCCTGACCGCATGACCGCCACCCGGGAAAACCCTGTCTTGGCGGCCCCGGTCTCCGCCCCGCTGCGCCGTGGCGCCGGCCGGATCATCGGCGGCCTCCTGCTGGCCCGCACCCGGCGGCGCCTGTCCGCCCAGCCTGATGCCGTGGCCGCCCAGCGCACGGTCTTCCGGCGGTTGCTTCCCCAGCTCGCCGCGACCGCCTTCGGGCGCGACCATGGCCTGGGCGCGAACATGGGCTACCGCGAGTTCCAGACGCGCGTCGCCCCGCGGACCTACGAGGGGTTCGCCCCCTACATCGAGCGGATGAAGACGGGGGAATCCGACGTGCTGCATCCCGGGCGCTGCGGACACTTTGCCGTGTCTTCCGGCACGACCGCCGGTTCCTCCAAGTGGCTGCCGGTCAACCGGGCGCTGTTCGGCCATTTCCGCCAGGCCGGGCTCGATTCGCTCGGGCTGTTCGCCCGGCGGGCGGGGCGGGGCACGGTCTTTCATGGCCGGCACCTGTTTTTGGGCGGGAGCACCGCGCTGGTACCGGTGCCCGGCATCGAGCCGCCGCTCCTCTCTGGAGACTTGAGCGGGCTGACCGCGCTGCGTTTGCCGGCCTGGGCCGAGCATTGCCTTTACGAGCCCGGGCGCGAGATCGCCCGGATGCCCGACTGGCCGGCCAAACTCGCCGCGATCGCGGAGCGGACGAGACGGCGGGACATCCGGCTCGTGGCCGGCATCCCCAGCTGGCTGCTGGTGCTGGCCGCCACCCTGCGCGCCCAGGCCGAAAGCGAATCCGGCCAGGCCATTGCCAGCCTACAGGACATCTGGCCCAACCTCGAATGCCTGATCCACGGCGGCGTGCCGGTCGGCCCGTTTGCCCATGCCCTGCGCGACGCCTACGGTCCGGGTGTCCAGTTTCACGAGGTGTATCCGGCCTCGGAAGGCTTTGTCGCCGCGCAGGACGAGGAGCCGGAGGCCGGCCTCCGGCTGTTCACGCACCATGGTATTTTCTATGAATTCATCGCGTGCCCGGACTACGACGAAAGCCAGCCGGCGCGCTCGGCGCTGCGGGCCGTGCCGCTGGAGGGCGTGCGGCCCGGGGTCGACTATGTGCTGCTGCTGACCACTCCGGCCGGATTGGTGCGCTATGTGATCGGCGATGTGGTGCGGTTCGTTTCTACCGGGGTGCCCCGGCTGGTTTACGCGGGCCGGACCAATCTCCAACTGAGCGCCTTTGGCGAGCATGTGATTGAAAAGGAGCTGACCGACACGGTCACCACCGTCTGCCGCCGGCACGGACTGTCCATTGCGGATTTCCATGTCGCCCCGCTGTTCCCCGCGCCCTCCGAGGGCCGTCTGTGCGGCCGGCATGAGTGGTGGCTGGAGCTGCGCGCTCCCGGGGTCGCGCCGGAGGAGGCCGTCTGGCTAGCGGCGGAGCTCGACACGGAACTTGCCTCCCGCAATGACGACTACGCCGCGAAGCGGACCGGGTCCGGCCTAGAGGCCCCGGTGCTGCGGCTGCTGCCGCCGGGATTCTTCGAGGCGTGGCTGCGGCAGAAGGGCAAGTGGGGCG
>CAISJA010000170.1 GCA_903885525.1 uncultured Opitutaceae bacterium | reverse complement strand
TGGGGAGGGGGCAGGGATGGCGTGCTCCCGGGGATAACCTGGGCGGGCCGGGAAAGTTACAGGAAATCCCCGAAAAAGGGGCGGGCGGCGGGCGGCCGAACAGGCAAATTTACCTCGCCCGGCGGGGCATTTCCGCGCTCTATCTCCGGCATCCGCCATGGGGCGGCCTTTCTCATGTCCACCACCAATCATATGCGGTCGCTTCTCCTTCTCTCCGGTCTCGGCGGACTTCTCTACGGGGTCGATGTCGGGATCATCTCCGGGGCGCTTCCCTATCTGGAGGCTACCTCCGGCCTGAATGCCGGGCAGCTCTCATTCATCGTTGCCGCCGTGCTGCTGGGCAGTGTTTTTTCCACCCTCATCGCCGGCCAGTGCGCCGACTGGCTGGGGCGCAAGCCGCTGCTGGTGCTGAGCGGGGCGCTCTTTGTCGCCAGCATCCCGGTGATCTCCTTTGCGCATGGCTACGGTCCGCTGGTGCTGGGCCGGATGCTGCAGGGCATGAGCGCCGGCTTTCTCGGCGTGGTGGTGCCGCTCTACCTAGCGGAATGTCTGTCCGCGGCGGACCGGGGCCGGGGCACGGGGCTGTTCCAATGGATGCTCACGCTCGGCATCGTGGCGGCGGCGATCATCGGCATCTATTTCAGCATCCGGGTGGAGGAGGTGGCGCAACTGGGCGACGCCACCCAGCTGCTCGTCTTCAAGGAACGCGCCTGGCGCGGCATTTTCTGGCTGTCGCTGCCTCCGGGCCTGCTCTTCCTCCTTTGCGCGGTGCTGATGGAGGAGTCGCCCCGCTGGCTCTACCGGCACGGCCGGCCGGAAGACGCGTGCACGACCCTTCTGCGCACCCGCACCGTCGACCAGATGGAGCTGGAGCTGCGCGAAATGGCCGAGACGGCTGCGGCGGAGCGCGCGCAGGCGGCCGACCCGGCCGGGCCCCGCGAGTCGCTCCTGCGCCGCAAGTACGTCGTCCCCTTCCTGCTCGCCTGCGTCATCCTCGCCTGCAACCAGACCACGGGCGTCAACTCGATCATCGGCTACAACACGAACATCCTCCTGCAGGGCGGGCTGTCCGACGTGCAGGCGCACTGGGGCTACCTCGGGCTGACCCTGGTAAATTTTCTCACCACCATCGTGGGCGTCGTGCTGGTGGACCGGCAGGGCCGCAAGTTCCTTCTCACCGTTGGCAGCGCCGGCATCATTGTGGCGCTGCTGGCCGTCGGCCTCCTGTTCCGGCAGACCGAGGCGCAGCGCGTCGACGTGCGGGAGGCCCTGCAGGCGGCCGCGGCCGCGGCCCCGGACTCGGCGGTGCGGTTTGATCCAGCCCGGGCGGCCGGGCTCCTGGCGGCCACCGGGGCGGTCCGCCCGGGCCCGAGCACGCTCGTCATCATCTACTCCTACGGCGGGTTCCAGTCTGCGACAAAGGCTGTCCGCTCCGATGATCCGGCGGCGGCCGGGCTGGTCGTCTCGCGGGCGAGCTGCGTGCCTCCGAATGCGGTGGTGGGTTTCTTCCGCAATCCTTTCGCGGACCTGGCGGCCGCGCGCACGGCGCCGCTGCAGATCGACCACGCCCTCATCACGCCGGTGCCGTCGGCGCGCCACGGCTGGCTGACGGCGGCCGCCCTGTTTGCCTTCATGGGCTTCTTTGCCGTCGGGCCGGGCGTGTGCGTGTGGCTGGCCCTGTCCGAGCTGATGCCGACCCGCATCCGTTCCAACGGCATGAGCATCGCGCTTCTGCTGAACCACATTGCCTCCACGGCCATCGCGGCGGTCTTCCTTCCCACGGTCGGACAGTACGGTTACGCCACGATGTTCTTCTTTTTTGCCGGATGCACCGTGGTGTATTTCATCACGGCGGCCTTCTTCCTGCCCGAGACCAAGGGCCAGACCCTCGAGGAAATCGAGGCCCGCTTCAGCAGGATGGCGGGGTAGGCTGGCGCCGGGCGCGGCCGGCGGGGCTGGCGCGCCTCCCGGCGCTTCCCGCCGGGTGCTTGGCAACCGGGGCGACACCTGGTGGCGGGTGGCAAAGCGCCAGATTGTCGGCGAATCTGCTTGGATCAACCGGCGGTCTTTCGTATCCGGTACACGCCCACGACCGGCAAAGTCCATCCTCATGACCCTTCTTCGCACCTTTGCCAACCTCTGGACGCTGTGGGATCATCCGGCCGCCGGACCGGACGAATGGTCGCTGGAGCAAAAGGTTTCCGCAATCAAGTCGGCCGGTTTTGATGGGGTCATGGGCGATCCCGGTGCCGGGGTGGGTGCGCTCGCGCGCGAGCACGGGCTGAAGTTCATCGCCTGCCGGCGCCTGGATGATTCCGACGACATGCCGGCTCTCCTGGCCCAATGCCGGAGCGAGGGTGCGATGGCCCTCCAGGTCCATCTCGGCACGCATGACACCTCTGCCGAGGAGGCGCTCGCGCTGGCCATGCGGCTGTACGCGGCGGCGCAGGAAGTCGGGCTGGAAGTGGTGGTCGAAACCCATCGCAACAGCTGCATCGAGACGCTCGAAAAGACGGATGCCCTCGGCGAGGACTTTCGGGTCGCGACGGGGAAGGCCCTGCCGCTGGTGTTTGATTTTTCGCATCTCGCGGTGGTCATGGACGTCCAGCCTCCCTTCGCCAGGACGCTGCTGACGGATCGCTGGGCGGTCTTCAGTGCCCGCTGGCATCACCTGCGCCCGTTCAACGGCCAGCATGCCCAGATTCCGGTGCTCGCGCCGGACGGCAGCCTGGCCCCGGAAATGGCGGACTGGCTGAATTTCGTGGCGGAGCTTCTCCGGCTGCTGCAGGCGGGGCCGCGGGAGGAGCTCTGGGTCTGCCCGGAAATCGGGCCCCTCCGCGGCGGCTACAACCTGGCCGCGTACGCGGCGAGCTGGAGACAGGCCGTGGCGTTGCGCCACCTGCTGCTGGAATTGTGGGCCGCCAATCCCGCGGCCCGCACGTATTGACCCGGCCGCCTCGGCCGCGCCGGGCGGCGCTGTCTGGCCTCCGTGCCGGCGCTGTTTCAGCTCCGGCGCGAGGTGCCGCCGGCTTTCCGGGGAAAAGCCGGATCACGTCATACGGCTTCTCGGTGCTTGATGCGCCGGCGGCGGATGGCTTTGTTCCGCGGCGTGAAGTTTCTCCCGCATGTTTCCAGCCAGGTCGACGCGCGCCGCGCCAGCGGCGGGTTGACCCGCGGGATAGTTGCCACCGCTTCGGCGGCCGGCTGTTGTTGTTGTTGAGGCGGCGTCGCCCTGACGTTGCCGGTTTCGTCCCCTGACTGGGCGGACCGCGATCAGGTGCCCGACCGCCTCCGGCGCTTCCCCAGGTCCGCCAGCATGGCTGGTCCCTCACAAACCTGACTGTGCCCCGCCTGCATCCTGCCGCCTCCGCCTTCCGCCGGGGCCCTTCCTCCCGCAATATCCGTTTCCCCTGTCTTCCTCACTCCTTTCCCGCATGAACCAATCAGAAATTGGAAATTTTCCCTCCGTCGAACTGCCCGAATGGCTGCAGGTCGTGCGGCAAAAAGTCGATACGCTCCGTTTCGGCGTGGTGCAGCTCGTCGTCCACGAGGGCCGTGTCACCCAGATCGAGCGCACGGAAAAGACCCGGCTGTCTTCCGGGGGCCGCGAAACGGCCTCGTTGCCCTGACCGGCCGGAGCGGCCACCGCGCCCCCCCGCAACACGAAGCACCACTCGCCCAAGCCACCTTCTCCCCGGGAAAAATCCCCGGGAGCCAAACCTAAACCAGAACCGTTCCTCATGAAACTCAAGTTCCTCCTCCCCCTCCTCATCCTCGGCGGCCTGGCCGCCGGGGCCTCCGCCAAGACGATCGAGCTGCTCAACGTCTCGTACGATCCGACGCGCGAATTGTACACCGACTACAACCAGGCCTTCGCCGCCCATTGGAAGGCGCAGACCGGCGACGACGTGGTCGTCAAGCAGTCGCACGGCGGCTCCGGCAAGCAGGCCCGCTCCGTCGTCGACGGCCTGCCGGCCGATGTCGTCACCCTCGCCCTGGCGGCCGATGTGGACGCGCTGGCCAGCGTGGCCAAGCTGATCCCCGCCGACTGGCAGAAGCGCCTGCCCGAAAATTCCGCGCCCTACACCAGCACGATCGTGCTGCTCGTGCGCAAGGGCAACCCGAAGGGGATCAAAGACTGGGGCGACTTGGTGCAGCCCGGCGTGGCCGTCATCACCCCGAACCCGAAGACCTCGGGCGGCGCCCGTTGGAACTACCTTGCCGCCTGGGGCTATGCCCTGAAGCAGTTCAACGGCGACGAGGCCCGGACGCGGGCCTTCCTGGCCGCCCTCTACAAGAACGTGCCGGTGTTGGACAGCGGGGCCCGCGGCTCGACCACCACCTTTGTGCAGCGCGGCATCGGCGATGTGCTCATCTCATGGGAGAACGAGGCGTTCCTCGCGCTCAAGGAGTTTGGCGCGGACAAGTTCGAGATCGTGGTGCCGTCCCTGAGCATTCTGGCCGAGCCGACGGTGGCCTGGGTCGACAAGGTGGTGGAAAAGAAGGGCACGGCCGAGGTGGCGCGCGCCTACCTCGAATACC
>CAISJA010000169.1 GCA_903885525.1 uncultured Opitutaceae bacterium | reverse complement strand
TCGTCCATGACCGAGTAGGACGGCTCGAGCATGGCCATCTGGAGGATCTCGCAGCGTTTCTTCTCGCCGCCGGAGAAGCCCTCGTTGACCGAGCGGGAGGTGAACTTCCGGTCGATCTTCAGGAGGTCCATCTTGGCGTAGAGGCGTTTGTAGTAGGCGGTGGCGTCGAGTTCCTCGCCCTCGGCCATGCGGGCCTGGACGGCGGCGCGGAGGAAGTTGGCGATGGAGACACCGGGGATTTCGCTCGGGTACTGGAAGGCGAGGAAGAGGCCGGCGCGGGCGCGTTCATCCACTTCCATGGCGAGGACGGATTTGCCGTCGATGAGGACGTCGCCGCTCACGATGGTGTAGTCCGGGTGGCCGGCAATGGCTTTGGCGAGGGTGGACTTGCCGGTGCCGTTGGGGCCCATGATCGCATGGACTTCGCCGGGGCGGACGGTCAGCGAAAGGCCCTTGACGATCGGGCGGTCACCGAGGTTGACGTGGAGATTCAGGATTGCGAGTTGGCTGCTCATCGGGAAAGGGAAAGTGAGGGTGGTGCGGGAAGGGTGGTGCGGGCTTAGTTCTGGCCGGTGGCGGGGAGGATCGCGGAGGCGGCGGCGAAGCTGGTCTTGCCCCGGAAGATGATTTCCACGGAGGAGGCGTCATAGCCTTCGGGCAAAATGGTTTTGACCTGATCGATCAGGCCGGGCGGCAGGTCGATGTCATGGGTGGAGCCAGTCTGCAGATCGTGAAAATGCGCGTGTGGGTGCAGATTGGGGCAGTAGCGGGTTGGGCCCCGTTCGAAATTGACTTGGCGGATCAATCCGCACGAAACGAGGGTGTCGAGGCAGTTATAAACCGTGGCCAGCGAGATGGACGGCATGGCGGACTTCACCCGGGCGAAGACTTCGTCAGCGGTCGGGTGGTCGCGTTTTTGCAGCATC
Source organism: uncultured Opitutaceae bacterium (assembly GCA_903885525.1). GTDB lineage: Bacteria > Verrucomicrobiota > Verrucomicrobiia > Opitutales > Opitutaceae > Didemnitutus. The sequence goes on along the minus strand of CAISJA010000169.1, from coordinate 4,683 downwards.
ACCTTGAAGACCACTTCACGCTGCGGAGTGGAGCGCAGACCGCTGTCACTGAGCTTATGGAGAAGGGCCTCCTGAAATTCTGTATGGGTCGCCATGACGAGGTGCCCACCACGAAATTCAAATGGGACTCGGTTTCAAGAAGGAATTAGAACTATTCTAATTATATGACAGATTGCATCTCGCGGTGGGTCGCAGAAATGAGTGGCGAAGGCAAATTGGACTGGGCTCTTCGGCGTTGAACCGGGTTCGCTTCCCGCGTAGTGTGCGGCTGTGTCCGGAATTTTTGGTCTCCTCCTTGCCGGTGCCGTGCTCTGGCCGCTTTTGCCTGCGGCGGAGCCGGTGGTGTTGCGGGTCGGATATTTTCCCAACATCACCCATGCCCAGGGCGTCATCGGGGCGCAGACGACCCGGGAGGGTCGGGGTTGGTTCGAGCAGCGGCTCGGACCGGGGGTGACGGTGCGTTGGTACGCCTTCAATGCCGGTCCCGGTGCCATGGAGGCGCTGCTGGCCGGCTCCCTCGACCTGACCTACGTCGGGCCCAATCCGGCCTTGAACGTCTACTTCCGCTCGCAGGGCGAGGAGATCCGAATTCTGGCCGGGGCTGCGGAAGGCGGGGCCGCCCTGGTGGTGCGCGAGGGCAGCGGCATCGTGTCGGCCGCGGATTTCAGGGGGCGCAGGCTCGCCACGCCGCAGCTGGGCAATACCCAGGATGTCGCCGCCCGCGTCTGGCTGGCCCGGCAGGGTTTTCATCCGACCCTGGCCGGCGGGGATGTCACGATCTGGACCACAGCCAATCCGGATCTGCCGGCCCTTTTCCAAGCCGGGCGGGTGGATGCGGCCTGGACGGTGGAGCCGTGGGTGTCGCGGCTGGTGCAGGAAGCCGGGGGCCGCATCTTCCTTGAGCAGGCGGATGCCGTCACCACGGTGCTGGTGGCCCGGGCGGACTTTCTGCGCGGGCATCCCGGGCTGGCCGGAAAATTCCTAGCGGCCCACCTGGAGCTGACCGACTGGATCAATCTTCAGCCCGAGGCCGCCCGGGAGCTGGTGCGCACCGGGCTCGCTGCGGAGATGAAACGTGCGATGCCGGCGGCGCTCATGGCCAGTGCCTGGCCGCGGCTGCGCTTCACCGGCAAAGTTTCCCGCGCCCAGTTTGAGGTGCTGGTGGCCGATGCCCGCCGCGCGGGCTTTCTGCGCGAGGCCATTCCCTTGGACCGCCTGTTCTCCGGCCAGCCATGAACCTCCAGCAGGAGCTCCTCGCCCCGCCTCCGGCCAAGTTGCAGATCGACCGGGTCTCCAAGTCGTTTGCCACCGTGCGGCACGGCCGGGTCCAGGCGCTGGAGCAGGTCAGCCTGCAGGTGGCGGAGGGCGAATTCGTGTGTCTCGTCGGGCCCAGCGGCTGCGGCAAATCCACCCTGCTGAACCTGATCGCCGGCCTGGAACAGCCGGACGAGGGCCTGGTGACGGCCGATGGCAAGGTGGTGCGCGAGCCGGGCCGGGAGCGGATGATGATGTTCCAGGAGTCGTCCCTCTTTCCTTGGCTCGATGTGGTGGGCAACCTGATGTTCGCCCTCCGGCTGAAGCCCGGTTTGCACGAGAGGGAACGCCGGGAGGTCGCCCAGTATTTCCTCCGGCTGGTGGGATTGGAGAACTTCGCCTCCGCCAGCATCCATGAGCTTTCGGGCGGCATGAAACAGCGGGTGGCGCTGGCCCGCGCCCTGGCACCCAATCCCCGGGTGCTGCTGATGGACGAGCCCTTCGCGGCGCTCGACGCCATGACCCGCGAGCAGCTTTACGGCGATCTCCAGCGCATCTGGGCGCAGCGGCGCGTCACCATTGTCTTCGTGACCCACAATGTGCGTGAGGCGGTCAGCCTGGGCGACCGGGTGGTGCTGTTTTCGCCGCACCCGGGACGGATCAGGGAGGAGTTTCGCATCGGCCTGCCGCGTCCGCGCGAGCTCAACAGTGTCGAGGTGGCAGGCTACGCCACGACCATCACCCAGGCCCTGAAGGCCCATCGGCCGGTCGCGGGGGGCAAGTCATGAAGCGCGTTTTCACCGCCCTGGTTTTCTTCGGACTGCTGCTGATGGCGTGGCACTGGGCGTATGGCCGGAAATTCTGGTCGCCCGTGCTCGTGCCCTCGCCGGAAAGCGTCGCCCGGTATCTTTGGGAGTCGGCCCGCGACGGCTCGTTGGGGGCGGCGACGGCCGTGACCCTGAAGCGCCTGCTGGCCGGCTACGCCCTCGGTCTGCTCATCGGCATACCCACCGGGTTGTGCGTGGCCCGGTTCCGCTTTCTGCATGACACCGTGGGCCTGCTGGCCCTCGGACTGCAGGGCCTGCCAAGCGTCTGCTGGGTCCCGCTGTCCCTGCTCTGGTTCGGCCAGACCGAGCTGGCGATGCTCTTTGTGGTCGTGATGGGTACGGTCTGGTCCGTCGTGCTCGCCACGGAAAGCGGGATCCGCAACGTCAATCCGCTCTACGTCCGGGCCGCCCGCACGATGGGCTCGAAATGGCTGCACATCTGGCTGCGGGTGATGCTGCCGGCGGCGCTGCCCTTCATCGTCACCGGCATGAAGCAGGGCTGGGCCTTTGCCTGGCGCTCCCTGATGGCGGCGGAAATCTTTGTGACCATTCTGTCCGGGGCCGGTCTCGGGCAATTGCTGCACTACGGCCGCGAATTGAACGCGATGGAGCAGGTGATCGGCATCATGGCCGTGCTCGTCGCCATCGGCCTGCTGGCGGACAAGGTGCTGTTCTCTCCCTGGGAACGCTGGCTGCACCGTCGCTGGGGCACCGACCGGGCCAATTGAGCCGGCCGGTTTTTTCGCCGTAGCGCCCTCCGTCCCGCCCCGCCCGACCACGCCACCCGGTCTGAGCCTGCGCCATGCCTCGGGGCCGGTGGCCGGTCATTTCCCGGAGGGACCGGGTCAACCGCCGCGACCTTCGCTGCGCTCGTTGGCCTGGTGCCACCGGTAGAAGGCCACCCCGAAGGCGCCCATCGCCACGGCGAAGCCCACGAGCTTCATCATCGAGCCGGCCAGCAACTGGTCCTCGGCGGGGGACATCCAGGTCAGGCGCGGGGCGTATTCGTAGGTGGGATACAGGATATCGTGGGAAAAGGTGAGGTAGGCGAAGATGGGCGTCATGCCGATCTCGACCCCGAGCAGGTATAGCATCTGCCAGGCATGGCTGGCCCGGGGAAACTCCCCGGCGGGGCTGAGCAGCGGCCACCAGTAGAACAGGGCGGCGCCGAAGAACATGAAGTGTTCCGCGATGTGGACGGTGCGGTTTTGCAGCGCCCAGTCGTAGAGGTAGGGCAGGTGCCAGACCGAGATCGTCAGCACATAGATCAGCGCGCAGACCAGCGGCCGGGTGAGAAAGGCCAGCACCCCGTGCAGGCTGGCGCGGGAAGTGAGCGGACGGAGCATCCAGCCGGGCAGTCCCAGCAGGAAGAGGATGGCCGCCGGGTAGATCATCAGCTGGTGCTGCAGCATGTGGGCGCTGAGCAGGAAGCGTTCGCCCGCCTGGTCGAGGGGGGAGCCGACGGCGAGGTAGAAGATCGCGAGGGCGAGGTAGAACCGCACCGCCGCCCGGCGGGGATAGGCCTCGCCGGGTGCCAGGCGGCTCCGCAGCGGACCGGCCAGCACGGCATAGAGCCAGCCCAGGAAGATCAGCCCCCCGACGAGGAACGGTTCATTGTGCCAGTGGCGCCAGTCAATCATGCGGGGCGTGGGTGGAGGGAAGGGGGGACGGTTATCAACCACGAATGGGCACGAATGAACACGAAGAAATCGGGGCGGGACCGCCGCGTCCCGCCGGGCGGCGCGAAGCCAGGGCCGCCACGGAAAAGAAAAAGCCGCACGGGCGGCGCGGCTTGCCGGGGCAAAGGGAGCGGGCTCAGGCCATCCTGCTGCGGGCGAAATCCAGCGCGGCGGCGGAGAGCGGCTTGCTGGCTTCGGCGCCGAAGAGGTGAAGCAATGCCCACATGGTGCCGCCGGCCAGGATCAGGCCGATGAAAAACAGGATCGTGCAGAACACCTTGTCCCACTTCAGGTGCATGAAGTAGAAGATCACGAACATGAACTTGATGGCGGAGAGCAGGGCCAGGGCGGCGAAGAGAATGCCGCGGGCCAGGGGCAGATAGACCAGCATGATCTCGACGCCGGTGATGACCGCCAGGGTCATGGCGATCTGGACATAGATGTGGAGCTTGCTGGGCTCGGCCTGGGCCGGGGCGATGGTGGCGGTCATGGGGGAAGCAGGGGAAAGTGAAAGTGGAAAGGGAGAGGGGGAAGGGCTGCTTTGGCTGAATCTATGGCGAGAGGAGAGAACGATGAAGAATACAGGAAAGAGTGGGTAACGGGCACCTTTACTCTCATTTTTCCTTTGGACTTCAGAGGTACTCGATCAGGTAGACGGCGGTGAAGATAACGATCCAGACGATGTCGACGAAGTGCCAGTAGAGGCCGATGGTCTCGATATCGATGGCGTGGCGGGCGCTGAAGTCCGCCTCGCGGGAGGAGCGGGCAAACCAGGCCAGCGCGGCGCAGGCGGCCGCCTCACCCGCGAGGGCGAGGCCGTAGCGGCGGAGAAAGCCCGGAAAGTCCAAGCCGCCGTCAATCACCTCGAGCAGGCCCGGCACGATCAGGATGAAGGCGAGGCCCAGGGCGGCGCAGAGGGCGAG
>CAISJA010000168.1 GCA_903885525.1 uncultured Opitutaceae bacterium | reverse complement strand
GCGGTTTGAACAACGACTTTTCAATACAGTTACGATTATCGACAAAGTCCAAGTTGCTATAGAGAACAGCGCGAAGGCATCGGCGACCCGGTCTGCCGGGCTGCGGAGCGCATGTTGGGCGGCTGTTTTTGCTCTGGAACCCGGGTTTCTGGCTTCGCGGTCATGCTGGTATCATGCGGTCGCAGCGACCTCGACCCGGCCGAGGCGGATCAACTGGGTGAATCGGCACATGTGGTACGCGAGGTTCGCCAGACCCACCCCACTGGTGATCCGCTTGAGCCCGATATAGGCAAGCTCGGGACCCCGCATGCTGGTCGCCATATGCCCGAAGACATGCTCGACCAGACAGCGAATTCTCGATTTCTGGCGGTTGTGCGCCTTCTGCGCCTTGGTCAAAGGGCGGTTGCGCGCGCCCTTCTCGTGGATCTGGTTGTCGATCTTCCATTCCTGAAGCTGGCGGTCCGTGGCTACGCTTTTGTAGGCGCTGTCAGCCCATAGCTTCCTTCCCCGGTCTTTTTCGCCGACCAATTGATCCAGCACCTGAGAGTCATGCACCGCCGCATCCGTCACCACGTAGTCGGTGATCAAGACCGTGTCGGCGTCGGTTCGAACATGGTCCTTGTAGCCGTAAAACGTCTCGTGGTTCTTCTTGGTCCACCGGGCATCCACATCTTTGTGCGCAAGCTTGTCCGGATCGTCCTTCCAAGCAGGCGGCACTGTGCCCTCCTTGATCTTCTTGTTTTCCTCCCGCGAGTTGCGCTGGCGGGGCACCTCCACAAAGCTCGCATCGACAATCATCCCGGTCTTTCCGATCACTCCTTTTTCCTCCAGATGCCGGGTGAACCGATTGAACAGGTCCTTCACTACCCCGGCACCGCTCAACGCTTCCCGGAAGCGCCACCCCGTGAAGAAGTCGGGAATCTTGCTGCCCAGCTTCAGCTCCAGAAAGCGAGTGAACGACAACCGGTCGGTGATCTGAAACTCGACCTGCTCGTCGGAGAGATGGTAGAGCCTCTGCAGGATCAGGATCTTGAGCATCAGCACCGTGCCGTATGGCCTCCGCCCGGTCGCCTGCTTTTCCTCCCGGCTGAACCCTTCGTCCAACTGAGCGCGAAACTGCTCGAAATCTATATAGCGGCTCAACTGCTCCAGAGGATCATGCAATTTCGAGAGCGCCGCAAGCCGCTCGGATTCATCGAAAAAACCGGGCTGATATGTACTCATGCCGTCGATCAGCAGAAAGCGTGCCATCTATCTGTATACCAATAGCTTGAATTATTCAAACCGCCCTTAGGTCCGTATCAATTGCGCACCAACAAGCAGGGCTGGCACAACCAACGGCTTGGCAGCCGGACGAACGGTCGTGACCTTGGATTCTTGGCAGATTCCCTGGCAACAGGGGGCACGCAGCCCTACGTCAGGGCGGTCTGGGAGTTCTTGCCGGACTGCTCTGACCGGGGCGGCACAGGCTGGCGCGGGAGCCCCAGCTCCACTGTTCCGCGCCGGGCAAGGCGCGGAGGAGGTGCGGATCAGGCGTCGATTTTCTGGATGCGTGGGAGGTGGCGGCCGCCCTCGAAGGGGGTCTCGAGCCAGATATCGACGATTTTCAGCGCCAGCTCCTCGGAGATGGTGCGCTGTCCGAGCGAGAGGACGTTGCCGTCGTTGTGCGCGCGGTTCCAGACGGCCACCTGCTCGTTCCAGCACAGGCCGCAGCGGACGCCGCGCACGCGGTTGGCCACGATGGCCTCGCCGTTGCCGGAGCCACCCAGCACGATGCCGCGTTCGAACTCACCGCGCGCCACGGCCTCGGCCACCGGGCGGATGAAATCAGGATAATCGCAAGGCACCTCGGAGGTCGTGCCAAAATCGCGCACGGTGTGGCCGGCGGCGAGCAGCCGGGCCTTGATCTGTTCCTTGTAGGCGAAGCCGGCGTGATCGGACCCAAGGGCAATGGTGAAGGTTTTCATGGTGGGGTGGGCGGGGCAGGAACGTGGTGCCAGTCGATACTGAGTCGGGGTGCGGGCCGGCAAACCAATTCTCCCGGATGCCTTGGCCGTGCTGAGCGCCGCCGGCAACGGGCCGCCGCGCAAGCCAACGGTGGATCGTGCGCCCCGCCGCAAGCCGCCGGAGCACGGAAGCGCGCCCCGCGTCCTCCGGGTTTTTCCGGCGCTGCGCCGCGTTCCGCACCGCGGCGGGCCGCCGGTATCTTCCAGGTTCTCTCCCTGCCGCGGCGTGATATCCTCAGTCGCCGATCAGGGCGTGGAAAGCCGCGGTGTCGGCGAAGTCGGCCAGGGCGGCGGTGGGGTGGTGGGCCTGCAGCTCCGCCAGGGTGAATTTGCCGGTGGCCACGGCGATGGTTTGGGCCCCGATGACCTTGCCGCACTCGATGTCGCGCGGGGTGTCGCCGATGATAAAGGTGTTTTCCGGGGCGAAGTCCACCGCATGCCGTTCGCGCGCCCGGCGCAGGGCGTGGGGGCCGAGTTCGTTGCGCGATGGGCTGTCGTCCGCGAAGGCACCGAAGGCGAAATAATGCCAGACGCGGTAGTGGGTGAGCTTGAGTTCTGCGCCGGCGCGGATGTTGCCCGTGAGGAGTCCCTGCGCCACGGTGGGGTGGCGGTGGTAGTATTCCAGCAATTCGAGGATGCCCGGCAGCACGTGGCCTTGCGGCGCGGCCTGGAGTTCCCCGGGGAGTTCGGCGAGGTAGGCTTCGAGGTAGGCGTGGCGGTTCTCCGGGCTGTCGGGCAGGCCGCATTGCCGCAGCACCTCGCCGGTGATCCAGGTGTCGGTGCGCCCGGCCCAATCGATGCCACGTAGGTCGCCCGGCCGGCCGAAGCGTTGGACGACCGCGCGCTCCATGGCGCGCACGCCGGCACCCTGTGAGACGATCAGGGTGCCATCTATGTCCCAAAGGAGGAGTTTGTTCACGGGCCGCCCACTCAGGACACGCCGGCTCCCGGGCGCAAGTGCGCTCTGCGGCCCGGCGGCGTGGCAACCTCCGGTGACCCCAGCCAGTCTCGGAGGAGAGGCCGGCCGCTTCGCCGCCCCGGGCTGGGAAGCGCTGCGGGATGGGGGTCGTGAACCGCCCACGGGGTGTTCCTGGGCCTGTCGGGGTGGTTGCCGGTGGCCCAGTGGTTCGTCGGGACCGTCCTCATTTCGGAGTGGCAACGGGCGGCGGAGTGGGTTCAGTGGCACGCGACAGACCATGCCCCACGAGCAAATCAAAGCGTCCCTCCTGCGTTTCACCGCGGCGGTCCAGACCGGCGACTGGCCGGGGCTGTCCGCCGCGCTGAATGAAATCGAGGCGCGGCTGGCCGCGCATCGGAGCGAATTGCATCCGCAGCTCCTCCATTTCCTGGAAGGGCGCAGCTACGCCAAGGCCCTGGCGTGGCTCGGTGGCGAGAGCGCCTTCGGCCGGGCCTCGTCGCCCCCCGGCGGTTGCGGGGATCATTGAAAAACATCGAGGGAAACCACGAATGGACACGAATGAACACAAATCAGAACAAGTCTTCTGGGGTGGTGGCATTTTTCCGCCATTCGTGTCCTTGGGTGTTCATTCGTGGTTAAATAGAAGTTCGGGATATTTTCGGCATGCGCTCTGACAAAATCACCACCCAGGGCGGACAGTCGCTCGGCCAGAATCCGTTTGGCGCCCTGGCCGAACTTAATTTGCCGGCGGGAAAGCCCGGACTACCGGGTTTGGCGACCCCGGCTACACGGTCGGCCCCAATCGAAAATCCAAAATCCAAAATCGAAAATTCCAAATCCCGCGGCCGGGTGGACATCCGGCGCACGACGGCGGGCCGCGGCGGCAAGACTGTGACGCTCGTGACGGGCTTTGTCGGGATCGGTCTTCCCGAAAAGGAAACGCTCTGCCAAAAGATGCGCTCGGTCTGCGGTTGCGGCGGGACGGTGAAGGACGGCGAGATCGAAATCCAGGGCGACCAGCGGGAGAAGATCGCTGCGATCCTGGCCGCCGCGGGCTTCAGACCCGTGTTCGCTGGGGGCTGAGGCGGCAAAGGGTGCCGCCAGGCTGCGTCCCTGCGGCCGGCCTAGGGCGACCCCCTTCCGAGGGCAGCCGCGCCCTTCGCGCCCCGGCCCGGGCGGAGGGCCGGAAAGCCTCATGCGGCCAGACCCGCCGCCAGCGCGAGCGCGCTCTTGGCGCGGTTCATGATGTAGAGGTGGTAGCCGGGGGCGCCGTTGGCGAGGAGACCGCGGATCTGGGTCAGCGCCCAGTCGATGCCGATGGTTTCAACCACGTCGGCGTTCTCGGCGGCGACCTCCAGGCGCGTGACCAAGGTTTGGGGCAGGTGGGCGCCGCACATCGTGGTGAAGCGCTGGACCTGCTTGAGGGACAGCACGGGCATGATGCCGGGCACGATCGGCACGGTGATGCCGGCGAGCCGGCATTTTTCCACGAAGCGGTAGTAGGCGGTGTTGTCGAAAAAGAGCTGCGTCGTGATGAAGGAGGCTCCGGCGTCCACCTTCCGGCGGAGGTGGGTCAGGTCGGTGTCGAGCGAAACGGCCTCCGGGTGCTTTTCGGGATAGCCGGCAACCCCGAGGCAGAAATCAGGCTGGCGCTCCTTCAGCAGGGCCACCAGCTCGGAGGCGTGGCTGAGGCCATCGGCGACGGCACTGAAGGCAGTGGCACCCTTGGGGGGGTCGCCGCGCAGGGTCATGATGTTGCGGAAGCCGTCGGCGTGCAGGCGGTCGGCCAGGGCATGAAGCTCCGCCCGGGTGTGCCCGACGCAGGTGAGGTGGGGCATCACGGTGAAGCCGAATTCATCCTTCAGCATCGCGCTGGCGAGGGCGGTGCGTTCGCGGGTGGTGCCGCCGGCGCCGTAGGTGACCGACACGAAATCGGGGGCGATGCGTTTCAGCGAGGTGGCGGCGGAGTGGAGGGCGGCCAGTTGGGCGTCGTCCTTCGGCGGGAAAAACTCGAGGGAGCGCAGCGGGCGCGGCTGCCGGAAGAGCTCGGCAATGGGACGGTCGATGGGCATCGCGGTCGCCATGAGGGCGGGCTTTGCCCCGGCCGACAAGCGTGGAGTTGCCGGTCAGGGCGCGGTCACATTCCGGGGGGCAAACTCCAGCAGGAAATGGGTCGGGGTGAGTCCGACCACTTTCAGGGCGTAACGAGGATTGGTCCAGTGGCCGTGCTCCTGTAGATACTGGAGCGTGGGCCCGGTCTGCCCGACAAACAGGTAGCGGATGTGCGATTCCTGCAGGTGCCGGGAAATGCTTTCCGGCGTCTGGGTGCGATCGAAAAACCAGGCAAATTCAGGAGTCCACAACGGGGAAACGGGATGGCCGGTTTCTGCTCCCAGGCGGCAGAGGGCGGCATTGTCGCTGACGATGCCGCCCCCGGGGGGAAGGGCGGCGAGGCGGGCGCGCAGCTCGTCCAGTCCTGGCCGTACGGCACCATTCGGCTGGCGGCTGGCGGCCAGCCAGCCGGCCGGGGCCAGTTGGTAGGGATTTTCCGGCACCACCAAAGTCTTGGGCCATGACTCCAGGAACAGGCCGATGAACAGGACGAGGCCCCAGCGCGGCAGCGAGCGGGGCAGGGTCTCGCGCAGTCCGATGCCGGCCGAGACAACCAGCAGGGCCAGGGCCGGGCTGAGGAGGAGCAGGGAGGCGAAGAGTCCGCCGGTGGTTTGCGGCACGGAGGCGAACCACAAGCCGCCGCACAGGCTGACAAACAGCGCCGAACGGCGCCAACCAAGGCTACGGGTCCAGAGCAGGAGTCCCAATCCGGCCACCGCGGGCAGGGCCCAGAGTGCCAGATCGAGGGCCAGCCGCACCCAGTCGCTTCCGTGGCGCAGGAGGGATTGCTGCCCGATCAAAAACAGACGGTTCCACTCGACAAACAGCGGATTGACCGGGAAAAGGTCGCCCAGTTCATGGCTGTAAAACGGGTTGCCGGTCTTCAGCCAGCAGCGCCAGGGCCAGAGCAGGGTGCCGGGGAGACTGAGCAGGGCGAAGGACAGCGCCTGCCTGCGGCCCACCGGATGGATCAGCAGCACCGCCACTCCCAGGCCGGCGTAAAGGAAGGTGTATTCCCGGGCGCTGCCGGCGAGGGTGGCCGCCGCCGCCGCTGGCAGGAGCCATCGGCCGGTGCCTTCGTCGGAGATCCGCTCGAGGTAGAAAACCAGGGCGAGGATCGCGAGCGTAAGCTGCCCCTGACCGGCCAGAAAACTCCACAGCAGCAGCGGACAGGCGGCGGCCAGCAGCACCGCCCAGCGCGCAGCCTCCCGTCCGCTGCGGACCTGAGCCAGCGTCCAGACCAGTTCGAAGAGCGAAAGCAGCTGCAGCAGCGTCACCGGAATCGTCCACTGCGCCTGGGTGCTGCCGCCGCACAGAAAACACCAGGCAGACAGGCTGGCACCGCCCGGCGGGTTGCTTTCCGGCCAGAAATATTTCAGGAAGTCCCCGGCCGACTCCGCCGGATAGAAATCCAGGGTGTGGAAGCGCAGCATCTGCGCGGCGAGATAGCTCCCGCGCAGCTGGGCCTCTGGTCCACCCGGTGTTGACGACGCCACCCGCCAGACCAGCCCTGCGGCCACGAGCAGAAACAGCGGCAGCCAGGGGCCGAGTCGTGTCGCGTAAGGGAATAGCGGCGGAGCCGGCGGCGCT
>CAISJA010000167.1 GCA_903885525.1 uncultured Opitutaceae bacterium | reverse complement strand
GGCGCGCTGGACCTGCCAGTATTCGAGTTCGACGGGCGTAAACCGACCGAAGATGGAGACGGAAATCTTGAGCTTGCCGCGCGCGGGGTCGATTTCGTCGACGCGCCCGGTGAGATTGGCGAAGGCGCCGTCGGTGATCTTGACCTCCTCGCCGACTTCGAAGGAGACCTTCGGCACTTCCTTGCCCGTGGCGGCCTCGATGCGGGCCTTGATCTCGTCGATCTCGGTCTGGCGCAGCGGGGCGGGATGCTCGCCGCCGACAAAACCGATCACGCCGGCCGCGTCCTTGACGAAGTAGAACGGCTTGATGATGACCTTTTTCTCGGCGTCGTAGAGCTTCATGTTCACGAAGACGTAGCCCGGATAGAGCTTGCGGACCTTCGTGGACTTCTTGCCGGCCTTGACCTCGGAAACGGTTTCCGTCGGCAGGAGGACTTCGAAGATGTGGTCGTCGAGTTCCTCAGCCTTCTTGAATTTCTCGAGATAGCTCTTCACCTTGTTCTCCTGGCCGGAGAGGGTATGAAGCGCGAACCATTGGGTGCCCGTGGGCGTGGCGGTTTCGGCGGTCATCGGAGTGCGGCGGGGGTCAGCTCACCCAGCGGGTGAAGAGATCGACCACCTGATAAAGGGCGAAGTCGCTGATGCTGGTGAAAAGGCCGAGCAAGAGGCAGGCGACGATCACGACGATCGTCGAGTCCTTGAGCTCGCCGCGGGTCGGCCAGCTGGCTTTCTGCAATTCACCCACGAGTTCACTCGTGAAGAGACGGACGCTGCGGAAGGGATTGGCCATGTGATGCGCGGGGAGGGTCGGATGGTGGCAGGGGCGGAGGGAATCGAACCCCCAACCAACGGTTTTGGAGACCGCTACTCTACCAATTGAGCTACACCCCTGTGTTTATTTCTTTTAGACGACGCAGCCGGAGCCCTGAAAAGGGACCCCGGCGCGTCGTGCGGAAGGTGGTTGGACGCTTATTCGACGATCTCGGTCACGCGGCCGGCACCGATGGTGCGGCCACCTTCGCGGATGGCGAAGCGCTGGAACTTCTCCATGGCGATGGGGGCGATGAGGTCGATGTCGATGGTAATGTTGTCACCCGGCATGACCATTTCGACGCCCTTCGGGAGATGGGCGACACCGGTCACGTCCGTCGTGCGGAAGTAGAACTGCGGGCGATAGCCGTCGAAGAACGGCGTGTGGCGGCCACCCTCGTCCTTGGAGAGGACGTAGATTTCGGCCTTCGCCTTCTTGTGCGGGGTGATGGACTTCGGAGCGGCAATAACCTGGCCGCGCTGAATGCCATCTTTGTCGATACCGCGGAGGAGGATGCCGACGTTGTCGCCCGCCTGGCCCTGGTCGAGCAGCTTGCGGAACATTTCGATGCCGGTGACGACGGTGGTGGTCGTGTCCTTGAGGCCGACGATTTCGACGGTCTCGTTGAGCTTGACGACCCCGCGCTCGATGCGGCCCGTCGCGACAGTGCCGCGGCCGGTGATCGAGAAGACGTCCTCAACGGACATCAGGAAGGGCTTGTCCATCTCGCGGGCCGGCTCCGGAATCTCGGCGTCGATCGCCTCCATGAGCGCCTGGATGGCCGCGTTGCCCTCCGGCTTGCCCTCAAGGGCGGCGGTGGCGGAGCCACGGATGATCTTGGCGGTCTTGCCGTCGAACTTGTACTTGGTCAGAAGATCGCGGATTTCTTCCTCCACGAGCTCGAGCAGTTCCGGGTCGTCGATGAGGTCGACCTTGTTCAGGAAGACCACGATCTTCGGCACGCCGACCTGGTAGGCCAGGAGGATGTGCTCACGGGTCTGCGGCATCGGGCCGTCAGCGGCCGAGACGACGAGGATCGCTCCGTCCATCTGGGCGGCGCCGGTGATCATGTTCTTGACGAAGTCGGCG
>CAISJA010000166.1 GCA_903885525.1 uncultured Opitutaceae bacterium | reverse complement strand
GCTTGATGGCGGAGTTCTTGGAGTCGCCGCGCTCATTCGTCCAGGTGAAGCGGGCGGGGTCCTCGCCGCCCTCGCCGGTGTTGGACTTGCCGCCGATGCGGTTCATGGCGATGGCGAGCGTCTCGTGGGCTTCCTGCGAGATGGAGCCGTAGGACATGGCGCCGGTCTTGAAGCGGCGCATGATGGCTTCGGCGGATTCGACCTCGGCCAGGGGGACGGGGGTGGCGGGCTTGAATTCGAGGAGGCTGCGGAGGGTGCAGAGCGCCTTGGACTGGTCGTTGATGGTGCGGGCGTACTCCTGGTAGACGGCGGTGCTGGCGGTGCGGACGGCCTTTTGCAGGAGGTGGATGGCCTCGGGGGAGAAGAGGTGGGCCTCGCCCTCGGCGCGCCACTTGTAGAGGCCGCCGGGGGGGAGCACATGGCCGTCGACCTGCCGCTCCGGGTAGGCGGCGCGGTGGCGCAGCAGCACTTCCTGGGCGATGACGTCGAGGCCGATGCCGCCGACGCGCGAGGGGGTCCAGGTGAAATAGTGGTCGATGACATCCTGGCGGAGGCCGAGCGCCTCGAAGACCTGGGCGCCGCGGTAGCTTTGGATGGCGGAGATGCCCATCTTGGACATGACCTTGATCACGCCCTTGGAGGCGGCCTTGACGAAGTTGTAGCAGGCCTTCTGGTGGTCGATGCTGGTGAGCAGGCCCTCGCGGATCATGTCCTCGATCGTCTCGAAGGCGACGTAGGGGTTGATGGCGCTGCAGCCGTAGCCGATGAGGAGCGCGAAGTGGTGGACTTCGCGGGCCTCGCCGGTCTCGAGGACGAGGGAGACGCGGGTGCGGAGGCCCTCGCGGATGAGGTAGTGGTGCAGGCCGGCGATGGCGAGCAGCGCCGGGATCGGCGCGTAGTCGCGGGTGACGCCGCGGTCGCTGAGGATGATGACGTTGACCTCCTCCTCCTCGATCATGCGGCGGGCCATGATGGAGAGTTCTTCCATCGACTTCATCAGGCCCTTTTCGCCGCGGGTGACGCGGAAGAGGATCGGCAGCACGCCGAGGCGGAGGCCGGGCAGGTTGGTGCGGCGGATTTTGGCGAATTCCTCGTTGGTGAGGATGGGCCACTTCAGCTCGACGCGGCGGCAGGCGGTGGGCAGCGGGTTGAGGAGGTTGCCTTCGGAGCCGAGGCGGGTCTCGGCGGAGGTGATGATCTCCTCGCGGATGCAGTCGATCGGGGGGTTGGTGACCTGGGCGAAGAGCTGCTTGAAGTAATCGTAGAGGAGGCGCGGCTTGTTGGAGAGGACGGCGAGGGCGGCGTCGTTGCCCATCGAGCCGATGGCCTCCACGCCGTCGCGGGCCATGGGGGTGAGGACGATGCGCTCGTCTTCATGGGTGTAGCCGAAGGCGATCTGGCGCTGGAGCAGGGTGAGGTGGTCGGGGGCCTCGAGGCGGGGCGCCTCGGGCAGGTCGCTGAGATGGACGAGGTGCTGCTTGATCCATTCGCCGTAGGGATGAGCCCCGCAGACCTGGCGCTTGATCTCCTCGTCCTCGATGATCCGGCCCGCGGCGGTGTCGACGAGGAACATGCGGCCGGGCTGGAGCCGGCCTTTGCGCTCGATCTGGTCTTCGGGGAGGTCGAGCACGCCGGCCTCGGAGGCCATGATGACGCGGCCGTCCTTGGTGACGTAGTAGCGGGAGGGGCGGAGGCCGTTGCGGTCGAGGATGGCGCCCATCTGGGTGCCGTCGGTGAAGGCGATGGAGGCGGGGCCGTCCCACGGCTCCATCAGGCAGGAGTGGTACTGGTAGAAGGCGCGGCGCGCGGGGTCCATGGTCTCGTGGTTGGACCAGGGCTCGGGGATCATCATCATCATCGCGTGGGAGAGCGGCCGGCCGGCGAGGACGAGGAGCTCGAGGATGTTGTCGAACATCGAGGAGTCGCTGCCGTGGGGGTTGACGATGGGGACAATCTTCTTGATGTCGTCGCCGAAGAGGGGGTTTTCGAAGAGGGCCTCGCGGGCGTGCATCCAGTTGATGTTGCCGCGGAGGGTGTTGATCTCGCCGTTGTGGGCGAGGTAGCGGTAGGGGTGGGCGCGTTCCCAGCTCGGGAAGGTATTGGTGCTGAAGCGGGAGTGGACGAGAGCCAGGGCGGTCTCCATCTGGGGGTGCTGGAGATCGGGGAAGTAGTCTTCGACCTGCTCGGTGGTGAGCATGCCCTTGTAGACGAGGGTGCGCACGGAGAGGCTGGCGGTGTACCAGTATTCCGCGCCGTCGAGCGTGGAGGTGCGGATGACGTTGTAGGCCTGCTTGCGGACGACGAAGAGTTTCCGTTCGAAGGCCAGCTCGCCGAGGGCCGCCGGGCGTTCGATGAAGGCGTGCCGCATGAACGGCTCGCTGGAGCGCGCCGCGTCGCCGAGGGAGGAGCTGTTGGTCGGCACGGTGCGCCAGCCGAGGAAGGTGAGGCCCTCCGCCTGCACGCACTGTTCGAATTTTTCCTCGACCTTGCGGCGGACGGTGGGGTTGCGCGGCAGGAAGATGAGGCCGCAGCCGTAGTCGCCCGGCGCGGGCAGGGTGAAGCGCAGGGTGCGGGCCTGGCTGACGAAGAAGGCATGCGGCATCTGCAGCAGCACGCCGGCGCCGTCGCCCGTGTTGACCTCGGCGCCGCTGGCTCCGCGGTGGTCGAGGTTGCGCAGGACCCGGAGGGCATCGGCGAGGATGCGGTGGGATTTGCGTCCCTGGATGTCGACGACGAAGCCGACGCCGCAGGCATCGTGCTCGAACCAGGGATCGTACAGGCCCTGCGGGGCCGGCAGGCCCGGTCCGCGGCGGTGGGTGCCGGCGGCGGAGGAGTGATCGTGGGAGGGCTGAACGGGGGACCGCGGATTGCTCATGGGGTGATCAAAGGGAAGGAAGCCGGGCGGAAAGCGGCGAGGGGGCGGAGTGACGGGGGACGGACACGGTGGGAACGGGGCGCATCAAGCGGGGAGGCATAGCGGGTCGGGACCGGCCTGGCTCGCCCGCTCTGTGACATAGGGGCAGCTATTAGCATCTAGGGGTGAGGGGAAGAAGGCCGGGGGCCGGGCGGGGCGGAGGCTCAGACCGGCGCGGCGGCCGGGTAGCTGCCGAGCCACTTGACCAGGGGGCAGTGGCGCTTGAGTTCCTTCAGCGCGGCCTGCATGGCGGGGTCATCATAGTGGCCGGTGACGTCGAGGAAGAAGATGTAGTCCCAGGGGCGGAGCCGGCTGGGGCGGGACTCGATGCGGGTGAGGTTGAGCTGGCGGCGGTTGAAGGGCGAGAGCGCCTTCAGCAGCGAGCCCGGCTCGTGGTGGAGGGAGACCAGCAGGCTGGTCTTGTCGTGGCCTTCGCCGACGGAGCCCGAGGCTTCGCGGCCGAGGATGCCGAAGCGGGAGGTGTTGTGCTTGTGGTCCTGGATGCGGGTGGCGGCGGCGGGCACGGCGTAGCGTTCGCCGGCGAGGCGGGGGCCGACGGCGGCGGCGCCCTTTTCCTTGGCGGCGCGCTGCACGCCGAGCGCGGTGCTGTCGACATCGATGAGCTGGGCGTGCGGGAGGTGACGCTGGAGCCAGCGCCGGCACTGGGCGAGCGCCTGATCCTTGGAATAGACGCGCTTGATCTTCGCCAGCGGCTCGTGGGAAAGGAGGGTGTGCTCGATCTCGAGCTGGATTTCGGAGACGATCTTCAGAGGGGTCTCGACGAAGAGGTCGAGCGAATCGCGCACGGAGCCCTCGGTGGAATTCTCGATCGGCACGACGCCGTAGTCGGCTTCGCCCCTTTCGACGGCGGCGAAGACATCGGAGAGGGACTGCATGGGCCGGTACTCGACGCTGGCGCCGAATTTTTTCAGGGCGGCGGCGTGGGTGTTGGTGGCTTCGGGCCCGAGGTAGGCGATGACGAGCGGCTTCTCCAACGCGAGGGCGGCGGACATGATCTCGCGGTAAATGGCCTGGAGGGCGGCGGGCTTGAGCACGCCGCCGGTGTTGGCGGCGGTGACGCGGCGGAGGACGTCGGCCTCGCGCTCGGCCACGTAGATGCGGCCGCGCGCCCCGTGCTTGAGGGCGCCGATGCGCTGGGCGAGCCGGAGGCGGGAGTTGAGCAGGCGGACGACCTGGGTGTCGAGGCGGTCGATTTGCCCGCGGATGGCGGCGAGTTCCTTTTTCATGCGAGAGGTTCTGGAAGGGCGGGGCGCAGGGCGGTGTTGGCGGCGGAGCGGGCGGGCGGGCTCATCGCTGCGGGACCGCGGCCGGCTGGGGGCGGCGCAGGGCGTGGAGGGCCCGGGCCTGCCGGATCAGCTCCGCCAGCGCGGCGGGCGTGACGGCCTGTTTCGGGTCGTCGCCGATGCCATGCGCGGGGCTGACATGGGACTCGATCACGAGGCCGTCGGCGCCGTAGGCCACGGCGGCGAGCGAGCAGGCCGGCACGTAGGCGGCCTTGCCGACGGAGTGGGAGGGATCGACGATGACGGGGGCCCAGGTCTTTTCCTTCAGCAGCGGGGTGATGGATTCGTCGGGATGGTTGCGGTAGCCGTCGAGCCCCGGCTGGGTGCCGCGCGGGCAGAGCAGGACGTTGGGATTGCCGAAGCTGACGATGTACTCGGCGGCGGAGATGAACTCGTTGAGGGTGCCCATGTGGATGCTGCGTTTCAGGAGCACGCTGACGTCCAGGCGGCCGGCGATGGCGCGGCCGACCTGGCGGAGGAGCGAGTAGTTGAGGGCGTTGCGGGCGCCGATCTGGAGCACGGGCACGCCGGCATCGAGGGCGAGGTTGAGGTGTTCCAGCTCCATCACCTCGGTCACGGCGGGGAGGCCGGTCTGGCGGGAGGCCTCCCGCAAGATTTCCAGCGAGCGGACGTCGCCCTGGAAGGCGTAGGGGTTGGTGCGCGGCTTCCAGACGCCGCCGCGCAGGGCGTTGGCGCCGGCCTCCTTCACGGCGTGCGCCGTCTCGTGGAAATACCGGGGATTCTTCGGGTCGATGGTGCACTGGCCGGCGATGACGAGCAGGTCTTCGCCCAGGGTGATGCCGCCGAGGCGCAGCCGGCCGTTGGCCAGGTCGGAGCGCCGGTCCATCAGCTTGAAGGGCGACTGGATGCGGTCGATGCGGTCGATGTACGGCAGGCCCTCGAGGCGGTTGATCATCAGCTCGTCGCGCTCGTCGCCCACGATGGCGTAGATGGCGCGAATCGTGCCGAGGATGGGCTGGATCTTGCAGCCGAACTCGGCGACCAGGTCGGTGACTTCGGCCAGCTGTTCGGGGGTGAGGCGGGGTGCTTTGGGGAGGATCATGGGGGGCGGGATAACAAAAGAGCCGCCTGGTGGAGGCGGCTCTGGTGCTTAAATCTGGTGGTTCAGTTTATGCGTCAGTTCAGCCGCCCAAGTGCTGCGGGCGAAAAAAGCCGAAGCGGGTAAATTTGGCGGCGGTGGGGGCGAAGCGCATCGGGGGAGGAGTGCCGGAGTGCCGGCGGCTTGTCAATGCCGGGGACGGGCCGCGCAGCGTCATAGGGCGGAGGTGCCCGCAAGGGCGTGGGCGGGCGGGAAGGGAGGCGCGGGCGGCAGTCCGGATGGGCCGGGAGGCGGCCCGGGGTTGGCGGGCAAGTGCGCGGGGTAGCCTGATTGAGAAACGCCCTCGGTTGGTGGCACAGAGTTGAAATCGGATTGCGTGGCAGGGTCGCAGGGGTATGGATGCGAATGCTTGCTTTTGCCGTGGTCGTGTCTGCATGAGCCCATGGCCGTTTTCGAGGGCAATAATTTACGCACCAAAATGTACTGACCCGACTCGATACTCACGCCATACTATGGATGATCTTACACATGTGCTCGGCGCAGCGAGTATCGCCAGCGCGGTCTTCGTTTTCAATTTTCTCTTCCGATTTTGCGTCTTTCTGGATGCAAGAGATCGCGTGCTGCCGCGACGGCCGGTGCGGATTCTGCCGCCATTGGCCTGGGGTCTTTTAATCCTCCCCGCCAGTGTTCCGGGATTGGCCCTCTATTGGGCAGCCCATTACTCCACCTTGGCCAAGGACCAAAGCCACTAGCCAAGTGCCTCGGCCACCCACGGAACAGAGGGTGGGAAAAAGACGGCGTTGGTGGGCTTCGCCCCACCCCCTGCGCCCCCAGTCTACAATTCAAGGGTAAACCCACACCCAGCCGCAGCTCTGCGCCCACTTTCCATTTGCCCAAGGCGGGGACGCCGCCCACGCTGCGCGGTTCCCATGAGCGACATTCCCCAGGATATCACGCACGACCAGTATGCCGTGCGGTTGAAGAAGCTGCAGGACATGCGGGCGGCGGGCGCGGACCCGTTCCGTGCCCACTGCGCCCAGTCCCACTTCTCCGGCGAGGCCATGGCCGCGTATGTGGACGGGCAGGATTATGCCGTGCCGGTGAAGGTCGCCGGCCGTCTCGTGGTGATCCGCGACATGGGGAAGAGCCAGTTCGTAAAAATTCTCGACCAGCAGGGCCAGATTCAGCTCTACGTGAAGAAGGATCTCGTGGGCGAGGAGGCGTATGCCGCCTTCAAAAAACTCGACGCCGGAGACATCCTCGGTGCCGAAGGAAGCCTGTTCAAGACCAAGACGGGCGAGATCACGGTGCGGGTCGACCGCTACACCCTCGTCGCGAAGGCCCTCCGGCCGCTGCCGGAAAAATGGCACGGGCTGACGGATCCCGAGCAGGTGTACCGCCAGCGTTACCTTGATCTGATCGTCAATCCCGAGTCGCGCGCCCGCCTGATGCTGCGCAGCCGCATCGTGGCGAGCATCCGCCAGACCCTGGCTGGCCGGAAGTTCCTCGAGGTGGAGACGCCGGTGCTGGAGGGGGTGGCCGGCGGTGCCGCTGCGCGGCCGTTTGTGACGCACCATAATGCCCTCGGCGCCGATTTCTTCCTGCGCATCGCACTCGAGCTGCGGCTGAAGCGCCTGCTCGTGGGCGGCTATGACCGCGTCTTCGAGATCGGCCGCATCTTCCGCAACGAGGGGGTCTCCCGGAAGCACAACCCCGAGTTCACCATGCTGGAGGTGTACCAGGCCTACAGCGATTTCCAGGGCATGATGGACCTGATCAAGGCTATCTTCACCGACCTTTGCCGGGAGGTGCTCGGCACCTTCGAGGTGAAGCATGCGGCCAGCGGCCAGGTCATCAACTTTGCGGGCGAGTGGCGGGTGGCCCGCTATTTTGATTTGATCGACGAGGCCGTGGGGGAGCCGCTGAGCGCCCGGCGCGGCACCGAGGGCTATCGGGCCGCCGCCCTCGCCGCCGCCCGGAAGCTGGGGCTCGAACCCCACGACGGCTGGCAGACCTTCGAGATCGTCAACGAAATCTTCGGCAAGCGTATCGAGCCCATGCTGATCCAGCCGACGTTTGTGACCCATCTGCCCAAGGAGCTGTGCCCGCTGGCCAAGCTCAACCTCGCGGACCCGGGCCTGATCGACGTCTTTGAACTGTGCATCGGCGGCATGGAAGTCGCCCCGGCCTATTCCGAGCAAAACGACCCGTTCGTGCAGCGCGCCATGTTCGAGGCGCAGGTCGGCGAGGAGACGCAGAAGATGGACACCGACTTCCTGCTCGCGCTCGAGCATGGGATGCCGCCCGCCGGCGGCATGGGTGTCGGCATCGACCGTCTTTGCATTCTGCTCACCGGGGCGGAGAGCATCCGCGATGTGATCCTCTTCCCGTCATTGCGCCCCACCGGAGCGCATTAATTGCCGAATGCGGATTGCGGATCCCGGACTGAAATGCTGGCCTAGGCGCGGGGATCGGCACCCGGTCGGACTTCCGCACTCTGCCCCCCGCGATTTTCCCATGTCCTGGCCCTTCTACCTCGCCCTCAAGCAACTCTTCCCGACCGGGCGGGTGTCGTTTTTCACCCTGATTTCCGTCGTGGGCGTGGGGCTGGGCGTGGCGTTGATGCTGGTTTCGAGCAGCGTCATGGGCGGCTTTGGCCACCAGATCCAGCGGATGATCATCGACACGCAGGGGGAGGTGCAGATCCGGGCGCGCGCCCCCATCGGCCCGGC
>CAISJA010000165.1 GCA_903885525.1 uncultured Opitutaceae bacterium | reverse complement strand
GCGCCGGCGACGCCGGCGGTGTTCGTTGGCGGGGTCGCATGGGTACGTCGCACTCCGTCAATCTCTACCTGGTGGGTTTCGCGGGCTCGGGCAAGAGCACGGTCGGGCGCGCGGTGGCGCGCGAACTCGGCCTCACCTTCGTCGACAGCGACCATGCCATCGAGCAGAAGCAAGGCCGGCCGGTCGCGGAGATTTTCGCCGAGCAGGGCGAGGCGGCTTTCCGGGGGATGGAGCGGGAGTTCATCGAGCACGGGCATCCCGCGGACGGTTGCGTCGTGGCGTGCGGGGGCGGACTCGTGGTGCCCGACGGCATGCCGGCCCTGTTGCGGCAACGCGGGGTGGTGCTCTGCCTGCATGCGTCGCTGGAGGGCATCCTGGCGCGGACACACCAGACCAATCATCGCCCGCTGTTCCGGGGCGATGACCGCGAGGAGAGGATCCGGTCGCTCTATGCCGGGAGGGCACCCATCTATCAGCGTGCCGGGACCATGGTTCTCACCGACCACCGGCCGTTGCGCGACATCGCGCTCCACGTCGGGCGGGTCTATGAACGGGAGGCGCGCGAATGGGCCGCCCGGCACCGCGCATGAGCGGGACAGGGACCAGGGTGGTGCGAGGGGCGGAGCGGGAGGGTTGGCGGACCCGCCTGGCGGCGGCGGGGTTCGAAGTGGTGCGGTTTGCTGCGGCGCATGCTCCCGTGGACACAGGGTGGCCAGCCTGGATTTCAGCGGGGCGGCATGCCGAGATGTCATGGTTGGAACGCACGGCCGCGAAACGCACCGATCCCAGGCTGGTGCTGCCGGGAGTGCGCACCGTGATCATGCTGGGGGTGAATCAGGGACCGGGGGAGGCGCCGGCACCGCCGCCCGCACCGCGGTGGGCGCGCTACGTCCTGCACGACGATTATCATGACACCATCCAGCGTGGACTGGTGGCGGCGGGGCGGGTGCTGGACGAACTCGGTGGCGGATCCGCCGGCCACCGTTGGTATGTGGACACCGGTCCGGTCGTGGAGCGGGGGTGGGCGGCCCGGGCCGGGCTCGGCTTTCTCGGCAAGAACGCGATGCTGATCTCCCCGGCATTTGGCAACTGGCTGTTGCTGGCGGCTATTCTCACGACGTGGGAGATCGAGCCCGATCCGCCGCTCTTACCCGGGCGGGGCCGGGCTGCGACGGACGGCGAACCGGCAGGATTGCTGTGCGGCAAGTGCACCCGATGTCTGACGGCGTGCCCGACGCAGGCCTTTCCGCAACCCGGGGTGGTGGATGCGCGGCGCTGCATCTCCTACCATACGATCGAGAACAAGGGACTCATCCCGCGCGAGCTGCGTCCGGGCATCGGCCACCGGATTTACGGATGCGATACCTGCCTGGAGGTCTGCCCTTGGAACCGGTTTGCCCAGGCCGGCCGCAGCGTGCTGCTGGCGGCCCGGCCCGCGCTCGCGGCACTCAGCCTCGCCGATCTGCTGGCCCTCACTCCCGAGGGGTTTGCCACCCTGTTTCGCGGCACGGCGGTGAAGCGGCTCAAACTGACGGGGCTGTTGCGCAACGCCTGCGTGGTGGCGGGGAACTCGGGCGATCCGGCCCATCTTCCCGCCCTCGTCCGCCTCGCCCTGCATCCGTCCGCCGTGGTCCGGGCCCATGCGGTCTGGGCGGTCCGGTGCCTGGTCCCGGCGGGGGCGGCGGGCTGGCTGGCGGAGGCGCGGGAGGCAGAAACGGACCCGGCGGTCCGGGCCGAATACGCGGATTAGCCGAGGGCGAAGACCCCGCGCATCTTTTCCGTAAAAACCGCCGGCGGCCGCACCGGGATGCCCTGCCGGTTGATGAAGCCGTGCACGGTGAACCCGGTCACGAGCAGCTCCTCCTCCCGGCGGACCTCGTACTCGAGGCGGATGCGCAGCAGCGGTTTTTCCTTCAGCGTGGTGATGATGGTGACGGTGTTGTCGTACACCGCGGGGCGGAGGTACTTCAGGCCTGCTTCCAGGACGGGCAGATAATAGCCCATCGCCTCCAGCTCCCGGTAGGGCAGCCCGGATTCCTTCAGCAGAGTGGTGCGGCCGACCTCGAACCAGGGCAGGTAATTGCCATGGTAGACGACACCCATCATGTCGGTCTCGGCGTAGCGGACGGTGACGTTGGTGCGGGAAACGATCATGGGGGGCAGGATTATTGGGGAGAATCGGGCGGTCCGAACAGGGTGAGGGCGGCATCCCGCCAGCTGCGAGCCAGCGCCCGGCTCCGGCCGGCCTCGCCGAGGCGGCGGCGCAGGACTGGATCGGAGATCAGCCGGGCGAAGGCGGCCGTGAGGGCGGCAGGATCATCCGGGGAGACCAGCAGGCCGGTCTCCCCGTCGGCCACCGCTTCCGGAACGCCGCCGATAGCGTGGGCAATGACCGGCAGGCTGTGGGCACCGGCTTCGAGATAGACCAGGCCGAAGCCCTCGACGCTCAGCTTATGCGGCATGCTGGTCATGGCGAAGATGTCGGCCTGGGCGTAGATTGGCCCGAGCTGGTCGTCGGGTACATCGCCGAGGAACTTGACCGGGAAGCCGGCCTCGGCGGCGGCGGCTTGCAGGGCCGGTTCGTAGCCCTCCTTGCCGTGGCTGCCCACGAGCCAGTACTCCAGCCGGGCCCGTTGCATGGAAGGCAAGGCTTGCAGGGCCGTCATGATGCGCAGCTGGCCTTTGCGTGGATGGAGCCGGGCGACGGTGAGGATGATGAGTTTGTCGTCCGGACCGGCGGACGGTCGGGCGGAGGGGCTCGCCGCGACGAAACGCTGGCGCAGGGCACCGGGAGTCAGCACAGTCTTGCCGGCGGCGGACGGGAAGCGTTGGAGCAGCAGTTTTTCGGCATACCGGCTGACCACGCTGATCCGATCCGCCCGCTGAAAGAGGCTCCAGGCGCTCCAGCGGGTGAGGGGGCGGAGGGCGAGCTTGAGGATTTCGGAGCCGTGGAGGGTCAGGACCAAGCGTCCGGGCGGCAGGTTGGCGAACAGTTGGAGGAGAAGCAGGGCTAGGAGAGGGCCCGGTTCCGGCACATAGAGCACGCCGTCCCGGCAGCGTTGCCGGTCCCGATGGATGGCGCGCGCCATGCGCCATTGGCTCAGCCAGCCATGGGTGCCGTCGATCGGCAACCGTCGCACAGCAAATGGCCAGACCGGCTCAACCATCCCCGCCGGCAGGGCCGGAGCCCAGACTTCCACGGCATAGCCCAAGCTGGCGGCTGCGGCGGCCATCTCCGCCGTGTACACCGCGATTCCGCCCTTGTGGGGATGAAATTCGTGAGTCACGGTGATCAGGCGGGGGCAGGCGTGGGCGGACATGAATCCCCAACCTATAGGCTTTAAGCCGGCATCCGTGCCAAGAGAAATATTTCCGATCGCGCTGGGCCTGACCAGGAGTGCTGGAAGGAAGGTAGGTTTCAGGGACCCGGTGGTTTCCTATGCCTCCAATTTCCCAGTCGGTTTTTTTGGGTTTACACCCCGGTGCGGTCCGCTTACCAGATGTCCATGTCACAGACAGTTCACAACGCTTCCGGGTATCAGTTGAAGACCTTCTCACCGGAGGATGATGCAAATTTACGCGAAGCTTTGAAGCGTTGCTCGGCAGCAACTTATGAGGCGGCGGCCCAATTCCGTAAAACCGGCAACACGGAGCACCTGCCGGCGGTTGTCCTGGGCATCATTGAACGCTACGTCGAACCTGACCTGCGGGCCAAGCTGAAGGATGCCGACGATGATCTGCGGATCATCGAGGATTTGGGCATCGATTCCCTCACGATGATGGAAATCGTCATTCTCGTGGAGGATGTGCTGCAGATGTCCATTAACAATGAGGAGTTGCGCCACTTGCGGACTGTCGGGGATGTGAAGATATTCATCGAATGCAAGGTCCGCGGCCTGCCTCTCCCCAAGCCGACCCGTTTCCTGCCGATCGAGCAAATCGCCTCGATCATGCCCATCCAGCCGCCCTTCCTTTTCCTGAGCGAGGCTTCCGTCAGCGCCCATGGCGCGAATGCGAAGTACAAGATCAGCGGCCAGGAGTTTTTCCTGCAGGGTCACTTCAAGGACAATCCTGTGCTGCCGGCCTCGATCATGCTGGAGGCGCTGGGGCAGCTGGGTGTCCTTTTCCTTCTCGCCGGGCAGGTCGGCGAAGCGGAGAAAGTGGTGGATCCGAAGACCATTTTCTTCACTTCCTGCGAGGGCGTCCGTTGCCACCGCATCTGCCGTCCCGGCGATGTCCTGAATCTTTCCATCAAGCCGAAGCGGCTGAAGCTGCCCCTCGCCACCTTCGAGGGCCAGATTCGCGTCGGCCAGGAAAAGGCGGCGATTGCGGAGGAGATCACCCTGACTTTTGCCTTTGCCGAGGAAGCGGCCCGGCCGGCGGAGAAGGCGGTCCCGGCGGCGGAGACTCCGCCACCGGCGGGAGAGCACGATCAATCCACGGCGGTCGGCGCCTGAAGCGGCCGGGCAGCGGTTGACCGCAGCCAGGAAAGCCCTTTGATCGGTTCCGCCCGTCCGCCGGCACCTGTCGGCGCGGCGGGTTGATCCCCCACCATGCGCAAAGTTTACATCACCGGCATCGGATTCATCACGAGCATCGGCAATGATGTGCGCGCGGTTTCCGAGAGCCTGCGGGAGCAGCGCCACGGCATGGTGCTGTATCCGCCTTTCCAGCGGCCGGATGTGCCGGTCAAGGTGGCTGCGCCGGTCAAGGATTTCCAGACCGACAGCGTCGAGGCCGAGGACTGGATCATACCCGCGCGCTACTCGATCAGGCGCGAGATTCTGCGCGGCATGGCCCCGCATGGGGTGTATGCCTACTGCGCCATGCTACAGGCGCTGGAGGATGCCCGGCTCAGCGAGGCGGATTATTCCAACACTTCGACCGGCCTCTATGCCGCCTCGGGCGGGTCGCCCTTCCTGCTCGGGCACTACCTGGAGAAAATGCGCCGCCAGGGGGTCATGCGCTGCCAGCCGCTGGGCATCGTCGCTTCCATTTCCGGCACGATCAATTTCAATCTGGTTTCGCATTTCAAGATCCGCGGCGCCTCCACCGGCTTCTCCTCGGCCTGCGCCTCGTCCGCCCATGCCCTGGGTTTTGCCTACGACGAGATTGTGCTGGGCCGCCAGAAACGCATGTTCGTGGTCGGCGCCGAGGATGGCAACGTCGAGAGCATCCTGCCCTTTGCCGGGATGCGTGCCCTCTCGATCCAGACCAATCCCGGGCAGGCCTCACGGCCGTTTGACGCCGCCCGCGATGGCTTTGTCGGGACCGGCGGCGCCACGGTGGTCGTGCTCGAAAGCGAGGAGGAGGTCGAGCGGCGCGGGGCGAAGGTCTATTGCGAGGTCGCCGGCTGGGGCCAGGCTTCGGACGGCCACAACGTCGCCATCTCCCATCCCGACGGAGCCGGCCTCCGCGGGGCCATTGAGCACACCCTGCGGGCGACTGACATCGCGGCGGATCAGGTCGATTACGTCAACGCCCACGCCACGTCCACGCCGATCGGCGCCCTCTCTGAGGTGCGGGCCATCAAGGCCATCGTCGGTTCCGCCCCGGCGCCGCGGCCGGCGATCAGCAGCACCAAGGCGCTCACCG
>CAISJA010000164.1 GCA_903885525.1 uncultured Opitutaceae bacterium | reverse complement strand
CGGAGCTCATCCCAGTTGCTCACGAACATCGTGTGACGAAGCAAGGACCACCTCAGGTAACATTTGCTGTGAGGCAACGCCCCCATCCGACACGGATTCTAGTTGGCGCTGACCTCGAAACCTAATCGGCGCTGGACAACCGATCGCTATCCAGGCCGTTGGAAGTGTAGCCGCGGCCCAGCGGCGGGGCCAGGGCGATCCCATGCACGCCCGACGTATCGGCGATTTCTCCCACCACCACGACCTTACTCGCATGCGCACATAGAGCCGGTGGGCGGCCGCATCGACGGTCAGGTAATCCCAGCCGCCTTCGCCGCGGAGCGGAATTTCGCGGAGAAAACGACCGGGGCCGCCGGCCGGGGTGGCGGGAGTCTAGGCGGCAAGGAGGCTGGCGACCAAGCCACCGACCAGTCGGGGCACGGCGGCGGGCACGGCGGCGGGTGCGGCGGCGGGCGAAAACTAAGAAAGGGGAGGTGCCTGACCCGCGGCCGCCGGCCCGGACTCGGCCAATGCGGCGGCAACGGACCGCGGGGCCTGGAGCCCGCCGGAAACAAAAAACCCGCGCAGGTCCGCGCGGGTTGGGCCGGAGTCAGGCGGCGGGACTATTTCTTCCAAGGCGCCTTCACGACCTCGAAGCCGTCGGGGGTCTTGCGGAAATAGACCTCGTCCGTCTCGAAATATTCCGCGCCCTGGTACCAGACGCTGACCGCATCGGCGGGCAGCACCTTCGTGACGGCCCCGTTGGGTGCCTCGACCCATACCAGGCCTTCGGGGGTCTTTTTGAAAAACTGCCCGCCCTTGAAGATGAATTCCGTCTGGCCGACCCAGACCGATTGCTCGGCCACCGGCACAGGCGGCGGCGGCTGGGCGGCCACCACCGTGGGCGGGCCGACCACCCCGGGCGCGTCCACGACCACGTAGCCGTCATTCATCGCCCGGTAATAGACATCGCCGTAGCGCCAGTACCAGAGGCCGCCAAGGTAGAGGCGGGAGCAGTGCGGCGGCAATTCGCGGATCCGGGCACCAAGCGGGGCGCGGACCACATAGTAGCCGTGGGGACCGGGCCGATAGTAGACGCCGCGATGATAGTAGTAACGCTCGCGGCCGACCTGGACTTCCGCGTAGCCGTGCGGCAGGGGGAAGCCCGCCGACACACCCAGCCGGACCTCCGGGTCTGCCTGCACCCGGCCAGCCCCGGCGAGAGCCCCTGCCCCGATCAGGGCAAGAGCGAGTGAACGTATGGCCAAATGATGTCTGATGTTCATGGGAAAGGATAACCTGACCTTTGACGCCAACTTGTCAGGTTTGTTTCATGCTTCTCCGGTCGGAACCGCCGTCGCGTCCGCCACCGCCGCGGGCCGGTGGGTCCGGTGGGCCGCCAGCCAGCGGGTGAATCGGTCCATGTAGAGGTAAATGACCGGGGTGATATAGAGCGTGAGCATCTGCGAAACCACCAGCCCTCCGACCACGGCCAGGCCGAGCGGCCGGCGCGAGACCGCGCCGGCACCAAGGCCAAGCGCGATCGGGATGGCGCCGGCCAGCGCCGCAAAAGTCGTCATCATGATCGGGCGGAAGCGCACCAGGCAGGCCTCGACGATCGCCTGCTCCGGATGGAAGGCGGCCCCCTGCTCCTGCTGCCGGGCGAGGGCGAAGTCGATCATCATGATCGCGTTTTTCTTCACGATGCCGATGAGCAGAATGACGCCGACGTAGCCCATGATGTTCAGCTCCTGCCGGAAGGCCCAGAGGGTGAACAGCGCGCCGAAGCCGGCGGCCGGCAGACCGGAAAGAATCGTCAGCGGGTGGATGAAATCCTCGTAGAGGATGCCGAGCACGATGTAGATCACCACCACCGCCATCAGCGCCAGCAGGCCCATGCCCTTTTTCGAGGCCTCGAAGGCCTGCGCCGAACCGACGAAGCTGTAGCTGATGGTCGGGGGCAGGTCGGCACCGGCGATTCGGTTGATCGCTGCCGTGGCCTCGCTCAGCGCGACCCCGGGTTTCAGGTTGAACGACAGCGTGACTGCCGGCAACTGCCCGAGGTGGTTGACGGTGAGCGGGCCGACAGCGCGGCGGAGGGAGGCGACGGCGTCAAGCGGCACGAGCTTGCCGTCCTTGGTCCGGAGATGGATGAGCGTCAGCGCGGCGGGATCGCGCTGAAACTCGGTCGCGACCTCCATGATGACGTAATACTGGTTGGTCGGGGTGTAGATGGTTGACACCTGCCGGGTGCCGAAGGCGCTGTAGAGCGCATCCTCGATCTG
>CAISJA010000163.1 GCA_903885525.1 uncultured Opitutaceae bacterium | reverse complement strand
TGTGTTCCAGTTCATCCCATCCTCTCTTGGCACTCCGCGCGGCAATTAGCCAGAAAAATCGGTAAACCGTTGTCGCTTCCTGCAACAGGCTTTCAGCAGTAAGGAGCCCTGCTGGCACAAATCCGCCGGGGGTGAGGGCTTGACTAAGCCTTTTGCACCGCGTTCGCTCCCCCCAATCCATATCCCGGCACCTAACCGGAATTGTCACCACCACACCAACTGCATCTGCACCATGCAAAAATCGTTCCTCAAATCGTTCCTCTTCGTAGCGATGGCGGCTTTTATCGCCGTCCTCGCACCGCACGTCTATGCCCAGGGACTCGTGTCCTCCGGCATGACCGGCTTGGTCGTCGATAACGCGGGCAATCCGGTCGCCGGGGCGGCCGTTACCGTCGTCCACACGCCCACCAATACCACCTTCACGGCAGTCACAAATTCCATCGGACGGTTCACCCTTACGGGCATGCCCGTCGGTGGACCTTACAGCGTCAAGGCCAGCGCCGACGCCCACGCTCCTGCCTCGCTGAATAACGTTCAGACTTCACTGGGTGAAGTCGTCAGCGTCCTTCTCGTCGCGAAATCTGATGTGGTGCAGCTCGAAAAGTTCGTCGTGTCCGGCTCCGCCACGGATTTGGACGCCAATGCCACCGGTTCTGGCTCAATCATGAGCAACGCTCGCATCAGCGAGCAACCCAGCGTCAATCGCTCTTTCACCGACCTCATGAAGACGAATCCCTTCGTCTCCATCCGCGCCTATCCCCAAGTGGAAGCACTTGGCATGAACAACCGTTACAACACCATCACACTGGATGGCGCCAAGATCAACGACTCGTTCGGCCTGAATAGCTCCGGCCTGTTCTCCGCGTTCAATCCCTTTTCCCTCGACGCCGTGGAACAATTCAGCATCCAGCTCACGCCCTATGACGTCCGCCAGAGCGGTTCTGCTGGCGCATATGTGAACGTGGTCAGTAAGAGCGGCACAAACGATTTTCATGGCTCAGTGTACGACCTGTATACCAATCAAAATTGGCAGGGCCCGGACGAGTTCGGTTCTAACATCCACAAACGCAATCCCTTCAAGGAACGCACCTATGGCTTCACTTTCGGCGGCCCAATCCTGCGCGATCGGTTGTTTTTCTTCGTCAACTTTGAGAAATTCATCCAAGATTCCGCCCCGCCCACCGCTGGCCTCCTCTTCACCACACCAGATCAGCTGGCGGTATTGAGTGCCATTGATGCGAAGATCGCAACCTTCCCCGGTGCACCAAATCTCGGTACCCTAGGCGGAGCAGCCTCCCTCCGTAAGTACGATACCAAGCGCCTGATCAAGCTCGACTGGAACATCAACCAGAACCACCGCATGACCGTCCGCTTCAGTGACACCGTCAGCAGCCAGCCAAACTATGGCAGCTACAACTACACCAGCTTCAGCACGCCCTCCAGCATCCCCGGCCAGCCAAGCGTGAGCAACGGTGGCACCGGCTACTCATCCGCGTTTTATAATCTGGCGACCACGGAAAAGGTCTGGGCCACCCAGCTGTTCAGCACTTGGACCCGCGATTTCCACACCGAATTCGACTATTCGCACACCGAGCAGGATTCGGTCCGTGCCGTGCCGGTCGCCTTCCCGGAAATCCGCATCTTCAACATTCCTGCCACCACCCAGTCAGGTACGATCGTCTCCACCAACGACGCCTTCCGCTTTGGCACTGAAGTATCCAGCATGGGCAACGTCCTGCAGGTGAAAACACAGACCGCCACCCTGAACGGCGACTACACCAAGAACAACCTGACCTTCACCGGCGGGGTGGACGTCGAGGCCAGCGACTACTACAATTTGTTTCGTCAGGGCTCCTACGGTATCTTCGAGTACACCAGCTTGGCCAACTTCCAAGCAGACAGCCCGCTCGCTTTTGAACGCTCTGTTGTTGGTGCAGGCACCCCCGTGGCGGACATCAGCAAGTTCAAACGCACTGGCCTTTATGGCCAGGTCAAGTGGGACCCGACCGCCCGTTTGTCCGTCACCGCCGGCCTGCGCCTTGATTCAATGGGCAGTCCGATCGCTCCACCGGAAAATGCCGCCTTCAAGACCGCCTTTGGGATGACCAATGCAGGTACCATCGACGGCACCAGCTCGCTGCAGCCCCGCCTCGGGTTCAATTACGCACTCGATGACAAACGGATGACCCAGATCCGCGGCGGTACCGGTGTATTCCTGGGCCGCAATCCTTGGGTCTGGATATCCAATTCCTACGGCAATTCCGGCATCAACCGCTACACCACCCTCCTGACCGGCAAGGCTGCCCCCACCCTGAGTCAGTACCTCAACGGCACGTTCTCCAACACGGATCCGGCCTACAAGTTCGATGCTTCAAATCCGATTGGCACCATCTCTACAGGCAGCACCACCGCCGCCATTAACCTGATTCAGCCTGGCATGAAGCTACCGGCCGTCTGGCGCAGCAACCTTGCCTTGGACCGCAAGCTCCCCGGCCTCGGAGCTGTGTTCACTTTCGAGGTGATCCAGACTAAACAAACCGAGGCGCTCTTCGTTGATAACATGAACCTCAAGCTCACGACGGTCGGAGCTGACGGTCGCCAGCGCTTCGCTGGTGCTGCCTCCGGTGCAAATGCTTTGAACTCCGCCTTCCTCGGGGTGATCCGGACCCGGACCATCACCGCTGGCGAATCCACTTATGCCTCGGTGGGCATCAACCGCGAAATGGAGAACCACTGGGCCTACAGCGTGGCCTATACCCACGGCAGGGCGACAGACGCCCAGCCCCTCGGCAGCTCTACCGCCAGCTCGCAATGGAGCTTCAATACGGTGTTTAACCAAAACACTGTCGAGATCGCCCGGTCTGACTACGAAATCAGGGACCGCATCCAAGCGACCCTCAGCCGCGAGTTCGTCTATGCCAAGGGCTTTAAATCCACCGTCTCGCTCTACTACGAAGGCCGGTCCGGCCAGCCATACAGCTGGGTGTACCAAGCCGACGTCAATGGCGACGGCAACACGACCAACGACCTTGTGGCCGTGCCTTCCGGCATCACGGATGCCCGCTTCGACTTCAGCGGCATGACCTCCGCCCAGCAAACTGCATACTTCGCCACCCTCGCACAGACCGGTCTGAACAAGTATGCCGGCAGCTACGCTCCCCGCAATGCCTTCATCGGCCCCTGGCAGAATCGTCTTGATCTCCGCTTCGTCCAGGAGATCCCGACCTATAAGAAAGTGAAGCTCGAGCTCTTTGCCGACTTCATGAACTTCGGTTCCTGGCTCAGCAAGAAGGTGTTCAACTATGTCGAGGAAATCAACAACTCGACCTCGAACAGCAACCAAATCCGCGTCCTCGGCAGCGCGACCTACACCGCTTCTGGTCTCCTCAAGCCAACCAACACGCTAAACGCTGACGGCACGATGAACATTCCAGCCACCTCGCTGATCACGGTCAACAACGCCGACACCCGCTGGAAGATACAAGGCGGCGTTCGCTTGAAGTTCTAAAAACCGTCCCTTCCTCTCTCCCTCAGGACGTCCGGCTTCGCGCCGGACGTCCTTTTTGTTTCCCCGGCCCTCGGGCCCCGGCCTCCGGCGCCGCCTCAATCGCCTTGGTCGAGGGAAGCGAGACGTGCAGGGACGCGGCGCCACTGAGCTCGCCGCAGGTGATGAGCCGGACCCCGCCCGCGAAACCCCACCGGCCGCTTTCGCCGTGGCGGTGACCGCCGGCGGCAATCCAGTGCCGGGAAGCGCGCAGCCCTGGCACTGCCCCGGGCACGCTTGCCGTTTTCCCGTTCGCTCCTCGCGCACACAGCCCCGGTCCCGCGCCGCGGCGGCGCCCCCCCCTGCATGACTCCGGCCGAGCCTCCCTTTCGGCCCCGCTGCTGTCACGTGTCACGGGCCGCGGCGGACACGCCGTCGTTTTCTCCTCTGGCGGGGCGAGCACGAATCCATTCCCGCTCGGTCAAGAAAATATTTGTACTATTTGGTGGAAGCCCTGTCCCCCCGCCTTTCAGAGGGGACGGCAGGCTCCGCACCTCGCGCGGGAGCCATCCGGCCACTGCGTGCCCCATCGCCAGCTTTGTCCACAAAAAAGTGTGCCGGAATTTCCCTTAAAATATTTGACGGAGCCAAAGCCGCTACCATTAGTTGTGGCCAAGGTTCCGGGCAGCCACTTCCTGTGGTGGTCAGTAACGTGTGAGAAAGTTTCGACAACTTTGGTTCGTCAGAACGGTTTCCACGCCTCTAGACCACGGGCGGCATCGCTATTTCGGGCCCTTCCACCGCCCCCGTTACCCGTCCGCCACCCACCTCCCGCGCCATGCAGCAATCCTTCACCGTCGGTACCAAGACCTTCAGCCTCGACCAGGCCAAGGCCGAGGCGGCCTTTGCCGCCAAGAAGGTCATCAACGGCCGCCAGGTCCCGTATTTCAACCTCCTCCCCCTCAAGTACCAGTGGGCCTACGATCTCTACAAAAAAATGAAGGCCAACCACTGGGAGCCGGAGGACATCCCCATGGGCAAGGACATCGAGCAATGGCGCGACGACAAGCTCGTCAGCGACCAGGAGCGCTGGATCATCCGCATGGGCATCGGCTACTTCTCGGCCGCCGAAGGCATCGTCGGTGACAACATCCAGCACGTCATCCGCGAAATCGTCACCGCCCCCGAACTCAAGCTCGTGCTCGGCCGCCACGCCCACGAGGAAAACATCCACGCCGACTCCCTCCTCTACATGATCTCGTCGCTCGGCATCAACCCGCACGAGTGCGAGGCGATGTTCGACGACATCAAGTCGATCGCGAAGAAAAATGAGTTCGTCAACCGCGCCTCCCGCGCCCTCCGCCGCGACCTCGACATGCAGGACCCCGCCAACCAGCGCCTCCTCGCCCTCA
>CAISJA010000162.1 GCA_903885525.1 uncultured Opitutaceae bacterium | reverse complement strand
CGGGCGTACCTCATGGCGCGCATGGTCGCCGACGCCTGCGAGGGACTGCACGCCGCGCACGAGCTCCACGATCGCGAAGGCGAGCTGCTCAACGTCGTGCATCGCGACGTCAGCCCGCAGAATCTATTTCTCACCTACGACGGCGTGGTGAAGGTCGTCGACTTCGGCATCGCGAGCGCCGCTGGACGCCTGCATCACACGCCGGGCGGCCGCCACTACTACGTGCACCTCGAAGTCCAGCCCCTGCTCAACCCCCTCGGCCAGGTGGAGAACTTCATCATCATCGGGACCGACATCACCTCGCGCGTCGAGGTCGAGCGGCAACTGCGGCGGGCCAAGGCCGAGGCCGACTCCGCCTCCCGCGCCAAGTCTGACTTTCTCGCCTCCATGTCGCACGAGATCCGCACCCCGATGAACGGCGTCATCGGCATGACCAGCCTGCTGCTCGACACCCCGCTCAGCGCCGAGCAGCGCGACTTCGTGGGCACCATTCGCGCCAGCGGCGACGCCCTGCTCTCCATCCTCAACGAAATCCTCGATTTCTCCAAGATCGAGTCCGGCCGGATGGACCTCGAGCAACTGCCCTTCGAGCTGGCCCAGTGCGTGGAGGAGGCCCTCGATCTCTTCGCCCTCCTCGCCGCGGAAAAGCAGATCGAACTGGCCTGCGCCATCGACCCGGCTGTACCGCGCTGGATCGTCGGAGATATCACCCGCCTGCGCCAGATCCTCGTCAACCTGCTCAACAACGCCGTCAAGTTCACCCCCCGGGGCTTTGTCACCGTCGAGATCCGCCCGGCGGCCGGCCCGCCGCCGGAGGAGCACTGCCAGCAGCTGGATTTTTTCGTCACCGACACGGGCATCGGTATCCCACCCCATCGCCTCGACGCCCTGTTCAAGCCCTTCAGCCAGGTCGACTCCTCCACCACCCGCAAATACGGCGGCACCGGCCTCGGCCTCGCCATCTGCGACCGGCTCTGCCAGCTCATGGGCGGCACCATCGACGTCTCCAGCCGGCTCGGGCAAGGCTCGTGCTTTCACTTCAGCATCCAGACAGAAGCCGCCCCCACCCCCGCCGACAGCTTCCCGCCGCCCCGGTTCGCCGGTACCGTCGTCCTCGCCGTCGATGACCACCCCGTCAACCGTACTGCGCTCGCCTACGCCCTCGCCGGCGCCGGACTCACCGCCCGGATCGCACAAAATGCGGAGGAGGCCGCGGCCTTGGCGCGCGACGGCCTCGTCCGGCTCCTCATCGTGGACCATGATCTCGCCGGCCACCCCGGCCGCCAACTCATCCCGCTCCTGCGCGCCGCCCAGCCCCGCTTGCCCGTAATCCTGTTTACCAGCGCGACCGCAGGCGCCCCGGATGCCGCGACTGACGCCCCCGCCGTCATTTGCCTGCCCAAACCAATCAAGCCCTCGATCCTGCTGGAATTTGTCACCCGCGCGCTCCAGGCCGGCCCCGCGACGGCAGGCGACGCCGTCCACACCGGGCCCGCACCCTCCGCACCCCTCCTCGGCCAAACCATCCCTCTCCGCATCCTGCTCGCGGAGGACAACTCCGTGAACCAGAAGGTCGCCCTCCGCTTTCTCCAACGCCTCGGCTACACCGCCGACGCCGTGCCCAATGGTCTCGAAGCCGTGCGTTCCTGCACCCGGCGCCGCTACGACCTCGTGTTCATGGACGTCCACATGCCTGAAATGGACGGTCTCGCCGCCACGCGGGAGATCCGCTCCCGCCTCGCGGCCGGCCAGCAGCCGAAAATTGTGGCCCTCACAGCCAATGCGCTCACCGGTGACCGCGAACGCTTGTCCAGCGCCGATTAGGTTTCGAGGTCAGCGCCAACTAGAATCCGTGTCGGATGGGGGCGTTGCCTCACAGCAAATGTTACCTGAGGTGGTCCTTGCTTCGTCACACGATGTTCGTGAGCAACTGGGATGAGCTCCG
>CAISJA010000161.1 GCA_903885525.1 uncultured Opitutaceae bacterium | reverse complement strand
CGTTCTTTTTGTAGATCTTCGGCGCCGGGCAGCCGAGGTTGAGGTCGATGCCGGCGACCGGGTGGTGCAGCAGGGCGGCGACCGTGCGGCTGAGGTCGGAAACCTGCTCACCGATCAGTTGCGCGAAAACGGGGCGGCCGGTCGCGTTCTCGTCGATGGAGCGGAGGATGTGCTTCTCGGGCCGGGACTGGCCGTGGACACGGAAAAATTCGGTGAAGAAATAATCCGGGGCGCCGTAGCGGGCCATCACGCGCATGAACGCGAGGTCCGTGACGTCCTGCATCGGGGCCAGCGCGGTCAGGGGCTGGCCGGCCAAGTGGCCGGCCGGCAGGGCCCGGGCGAAGGCACGCGGGGTGGGGGCGGATGGGCTCAAGCAGGCGGGGTGGGTCGGGAAGGCGTCCGCGTGGGAAACCCTACTGGTCCTGCTCTTCCGTCGGCCCGTTCTTCTCCTCCTGCTGCTGGCGCAGCACGCGCTCCAGAATCTCGGTCATATCCTCGACCGCCGCGAAGACGCGGCCGGCCACAAAAACGGGGCGCTTCTGCTGGAGGGCGAGCACGATGGAGTCGCTGGGCCGGGCGTCGAGCTCAAGGATCTTGCGGCCCAGTTCGTTCTGCATGGTGAGGATCACGCGGGCGAAGTAGGTGCCCTCATTGACATCATTGATCACGATGCGCTCGAGGTTGACGCCGAAGCCGAGAAAAATATGCCCGATCAGATCGTGGGTGAGCGGACGCTCTTTCTTGACCCCATTCATCGTCATGGAGATGGCGCTGCCCACGGAGGGATCGACATAGATGACGAAGGTCTTGGTATCATTGCCCAAGAACACGGCGCAGCCGTTGGCCGTGGGCATCAGGCCCTTGATGGAGACTTCGACGACATCCTGCATGCCATCAGGTTGTCTGGCTTGGGACAAAGTTCAAGGGTGCACCGCACATTGACGCAGGAAGCGCTCAAAAACCGTGGAGGGCGATGCCCCAGGCGTCGGCCTGGGCGACCACAGCGGGCCGGTCAAGGATGATGACCTTGCCCGCTTCGAGGGCGGCGGCAGCGATCCCGGCTTCGCGCATGGTCCCGAGGGTGCGTGCGCCGAAAACGGGAACATCGAAGCGGAAATCCTGGCGGGGTTTGACCGATTTCACGAAGAGGGTCTCATTGGTCTGGAAGGTGCCGGCGCGACGGAGCATGGCGTCGGTGCCCTCGAAGGCCTCGACGGCGAGCACCGTGCCCTGGCGGACGACGCAGCCCTGGCCGATATCGAGGCGGGCCGTCTCGCGGGCGATGTTGATGCCGTGCTCCAGGTATTCGGTCTCGATGGGAAATTTTTTCCTGGTCATGGTGCCGGACTCCGCCAGCTGGTCGTCGAGGAAGGCCCGGGCGTCGAGCAGGGTGATGCCCAGGGCGGTGATTTCCTCCGCGATGGCGCCGAAGATGGTTTCGGCATTGCGGCGCTTGAGGGAAACCAGAATCGAGGCCGCCTTCAGGTCGGGGGTGAGGCCGTGGAAGAGCCGCTTCGGCTTTACCTGTCCGGCCATGAGCGCGGTGCCGGCGCCGAATTCCCGGAGGGCCTTAAGCATCTTGCCCAGCTGGCCGACATTGACCTCGACCTGCTCGGCGGCGGGGAAGGTGGCGCGCAGCTCCGGCAGGGTCTCCTCTTCCAGCGCGATCAGGCGCAGGGGCACCCCGGCGCGACGGATGGCGGCGGCGGTGACAGCCGGGTAGTGGCCCCGGCCGGCGATGAGCGCGACGGGGCGGCGGG
>CAISJA010000160.1 GCA_903885525.1 uncultured Opitutaceae bacterium | reverse complement strand
CCGGGCGACCTCCTCGGCGGAGCGCTCGGCGGTGTCCTTGGTCAGCAGATTGGCCAGCAGGCTGTTGAGGCCGCGCCGGTCGGCGGGCTCAAACATCGGCCCGCCGGCAAAGGCCAGCTTGAGGTGCAGGTTGGGCAGCTGAGAGTTGGGCTGCAGCAAAAGCAGCGCACCGTTGGGCAGCCGGATTTGCTCGAAATCCAGGTTGGCGGCGGACGCCGTGGCGGGAGCCGCTGCGGCGGGGGCGGAGGCCGTGGGATTGGAGGAAACCACGGTGAGCCGCTCCGGGACCAGATAGGTCAGCAAGGCCCGGCGCAGGTCGGCGGGCCTCAGGGCGGAGAGACGCTCGAAATAGCGGCGCGTGTAATTGATGTCACCGACCACGACTTCCCCGGCGCCGAGCCGGGAGGCCTGGCCGGACATGGTCTTGCGCATGTTGACCTCGGAGGTGACGGCTTGGCGCACCGCTTTCGCCAGGGCAGCGGGGGCGACGCCCTTTTTGGCAATCGCCGCCAGCTCCCGCTGCACGGCGGATTCGGCCGCGGCCCGCTGATCCGGATCAGCCAGGAAGGAAATATAAAACAGCCCGCTGGTCCCCGGGCTCCAGGTCATTGCGTCGATGGCATGGACCAGGCGCGATTTCTCCCGGACAGACTGCCAGAGCAGAGAGCTTTCGCCGTGCCCGAGCACCATGGCGAGAATGTCGAGTGCGGGCATGTCCGGGTGCGTCAGCCCGGGAATCTGCCAGCCGAGCCCGGCGCGGGAGACCTGCACATCCTCATAAAGATGGCGCGCCCGGGTGGCGAGCTGCGGGATCTCATCGGGCACCAGCACGGGGGCGAGGCGGCGGCGCGAGGCCCGGCCAAAATGTTCGGCAATCGCGGCCCGGGTCGCCGCCGGATCAAAATTGCCGACCACGATCAGCACCATGTTGTTCGGAGCATAGCGTTCCCGGTAGTAAGCGAGCAGGTCTTCGCGGGTGGTGGCAGCAAAGACGTCGCGGTGGCCGATGATGGGCTGACGGTAGGGATGCGTCTGGAAGGCCGTCTCAAACAGCGCCTGGGACAGCCGCTGGTCAGGATCATCCAGGCACATGTCGATCTCGCGGAGAATGACCTCCTTCTCCTTGGCCACCTCCGCGGCCGGCAACGTGGAGTGCAGGGTAGCGTCGGCCAGCAGATCAAGAGCGACAACGGTATGCTCGGCCGGCAGGTCGATGTAGTAGACGGTGCGATCGAATGTCGTGTAGGCGTTGATGTAGCCCCCGTGAGCCTGGACCGTAGACGAAATATCGCGGCCGGCACGGCGCTCCGTGCCCTTGAACAGCATATGCTCGAGAAAATGGGAGAGACCGGCGCCGAGGTACGCGCTCTCATGGATGCTGCCGGTGCGGACCCAGACCTGCACCGAACTCACCGGGGCCGCGTGATCCGGCTTGAGCAGCACGGTGAGACCATTGGGCAGCACGTAGCGTTCGACGGGTTCGCGCCAGAGGGTTTCCAGCAGGGCCTGGTCACGGGCGGGAGAGGAGGCGGTTTTAGCCATAAAGGGGCCACTCTAAAACAATTATCCGTCGGGCCGCAATGCCTCAGGCAGACACAAGGTGTTCTCTGGCGGAAGAAACTGCCCCCAAGGACAGGACGGGGAACGAGTGCGCCAGGGTGCCCGGAGGCGGAGGGCTTCCCACCCTCACGGCTTTCAATTTGCATTCTCCGTCGCGTGTGTCGTTGCCTGCGGAGGGTCCGGCCGAATTGGCCACGGTCATTTCGTCATTTTTTTGCATGAGCACAATAGCGATCACTTCGCTTACCCTGTGCCCCGGAGTAGGCGTCAAAGTACGCTCACACGGGGGTGGAGCACCTGGTCCAAGGCCACACGGCCGGGCAGCCTGAAATCCTGGTCGCTGAGTATGATAGGCCCGCTAGCGATCAGCCTTTTTGAGCGGTGGGCGCAAACGGCGCGTCGGTTGGAAGGGCCTGACAAAAGCTTCTTCAAAATCATAGAGGGCGGTAAAATCCTCCCGACGATCCTTCTCTGTCTTGCTGAACACCTTGTATTCAATGAGGTTAAATACGATATCGCCGAAATCAACGCAGCGGGTGATGCCCCAGGCATTGAGCACTGTTTTGGCGAGCGGGCCATATTGCTCCAAGGCATAGCTGCGGATGCCCTCCAAAAGTTGGCCCCCGCTGACATGCCGCGATTTCTGGGCAGGAAGGAGTTCGGCGCTGGCCGGGGCCGCCTTCTTGCCCTGTTCCGGATTCGTTTTTTTGAGCTCCGTCACCGTATGATCCAATGCCTGCCGGACGAAAGAGTAAGCCTTCCGATCAAAGCGGACGTCCTCTTTGCATATGAGATCAACAACTTCGGTGAATTCCGGGTCTTGCATGGGTTAGAAATCGACCCCCGGCCCCGCGACTTTACCGGCAGAAGTGTGGAATGCGCGTCGCATCGGCCCCTGATATCCTGCGCTCCAAGAGTGGTGGCGAGAAAAAATGCTGAAGTGGACCTTGGCAGGCATAGTAGAGGTGAGGGCTAGCACAGACCAGCGGCAATCGCAATCCCTGGGCTCAACAGCAGATTGGTGCGAAAATGTTTCTCCTAGATTGCGTTTTTTATGCCAAATTTCCGCCGTTCGTCACTTCTCCGTCGAATTCGGACTCACCGTGGGCACATAGGTGGGTCCGCACATGATCTCAGCCACCCAATCCAACCATCCTATCGCCGGTGTGGCCATGACCGGGCCGACCCCTGCGGAATTTGCCTGCGCCCGCCTCCGGCAGGCCGGGATGCGTGTCACCAAGCCCCGCATCGCGATCATCGAGCTGCTCTCCCGCCACCCGAATCCCATCTCCATCGAAAAGGTGCACACGGGGCTGAACGACCGCAAGTGCGACCTCGTCACCGTCTATCGCTGCCTCGCCACCTTCGAGGAACTTGGTCTGGTGCGCCGCAGCTTTCTGCACAGCGGGACCTGCCTGTACGAGCTGACCCTGGGCGGGCGCCCGGATTGCTATCATGTTTTTTGCCGGCAGTGCGGCCGCATCGATCCGGTGGACTACTTCGCCGTCGAGGCGCCGATGCGTTCGTTGGAAGAGCGCGGCTACACCGCCATCTCCCACGTGGTGGAATTTTTCGGTGTTTGCCCCCAATGCCGCGGGGCGGCCATGCGCGATCAGCTGACGACCATCGCCACGCGCGCGTGAACCGCAGCGCATTTCGGCTTGGGTTTGCATCGTCGGCCGGACTCAGGAAACGGCGTGGGTCTGCTGTTGCCCCTGCAATTCCAGACTGAGTGAGCGGCAGTCTTGGTGCACCTGCTCCTCAAATTTTTTCAGGTCGAAGCTGGGATAGACGCACTCCCGCAGAATCTGCCATTCGGCCGTCTCCTCCAGCGGCCGGATCTCCTCTTTGTGCGCGTCGCCACTGAATCCGATTTCGTTTTGCCGGCAGAGATCGCGCGCCAGTGATATGATCGCCACCAGCTGACAGTGGCTGGTGGCGGCCTCGGGCTGGTCGACCCAGCGCATCACGCTGACGTAAGGCGCGGGCAGGTTGTGTTTCTCGCCGAAATAGCCTGCCAGATCGTAGGTGGTGCAGCCGAGAAACAACTGTTCGGCCTTGCTCAGCGGCACCCGGTGCTCCCGGGAGTAGGCCAGCGCAGCCTGAAAAGCGCAGGGATGGAGTTTGAGCAGCAGCAGCTTGCCAAAGTCGTGCAGCAGGCCACCCATGCGGGCCTGCAACTCCATGCTGTAGAGCTCCAGGTAGTGGCAGGTGAACCGGGCGACCCGGGCGACGCCCATCTGGAAATTCCAATACTGCGCCCAGGTGAAATGCGGCGGCAGATGGAGGTGGCGCTCCTCCACCGTTACCAGGCTGCCGGCCAGGGCAGCCAGGCGCACCTCCCCGAGGCGTCCGACGGCCAACCGAGGATCCTCCAGCGGAGTGGGGTCAAAATCCTCCTGGCGTTTCAACTGGCTGGCGGAGATGAGCACCTGCGCCGTCAGGCCGGTGTCGCGGGCCACCAGATCCATCAGCGGATTCAGGCTGGAGGGCTGCCCGGTGGCGTTCATGGCAAAGGCCGCCGCGGCGGAATCCAGCACCGGGCAGCCGGGGAGCGCATCGAGCTCAAGCTGCAAACGCGGGAGGTCCCGGACGGGGCAGCGCCCCTCCGCCGGGGCATTGAACCAGACGGCCCGTTCCTGCTCCTCCACCCGGGCGTCCTTTTCCTGGGCCAGCAGGAACGGCTCGGGCATCAAGCCCGGATCGAGATGCCGGGCGATCATCCAGTCGGCGATGCCGCTGCCGCCCAGCTTTTCCTGAAAACCGGGCCAGTCTTCGCGCTCCGCCAGACGTTGCAATTCGGTGAGGAAATCTACCACCCCCCACGCACCGGCGGTCTCGGCCAGCCCGATGCTGGCCCGAAGCCGGTCGAGCACGGCGCCGAGCGCCCGTGCCTCGGCGTGGCGGCCGAGCGCGATCCACTCCTGGCCGAGCTGTGTACGCAGCTCTTGGAGCATCCGTTGCAGCTCCTCCGGCTTGTACCCCATCTGCCGGCAGAATGATTTCCCCTCCTCAAAGTGGCGGTTCTGCCAAGGATCGGCCACCGCCTTCGCGATCTCGGCATAGATGGCGTCGTCGTGGTAGGGTTTGACCAGGATGTTCTGCACCTTGAGCGCCAGGGCCATCTTGATCGCCTCGCGGTCGCCGCTGCCCGTGTAAACCACCACCGGCAGGAGCCGGAGGAAATTGTCGCCGCGCAGGCGCTGGAGCAGCGACAACCCGCTGCCGCCCGACAGCTTCAGCTCCGTGATCACCAAGTCCACCCGCACATGCTTGCTGACGAAGGCCCACGCCTCCTGCTGCGTCGCCACCGCCGCCATCCGATGGCCCGCCCGGACGAGGATGCCATGCATGGCCCTCCTCGCCACGTCATTGCCATCGACTAGAAGGATGCAAGCCAT
This sequence comes from uncultured Opitutaceae bacterium, assembly GCA_903885525.1. Lineage (GTDB taxonomy): Bacteria > Verrucomicrobiota > Verrucomicrobiia > Opitutales > Opitutaceae > Didemnitutus. The sequence goes on along the minus strand of CAISJA010000160.1, from coordinate 703 downwards.
GGGGACAATAAAACCGGGTGGTCCGCGGGGGACGCCCCAACCACCCCATCGGCACGAACAGGGCAAAATTGAGCGGAACCGGTCCGCCGGCGCAACCGGCCTATTTCAGGAAGGCCAGCGCAAGGCTCACCGCCAGACCCAGAAAAACCAGCCCGAGGGCACGGTCTATCCAGTGACCGAGGCGGAGAAAGCTCCGGCGAACCGCGGGCCGGGTGAAGACCAGGGAGACAAAGCAGAACCAGCCCATGGTCGTCAGGATCATCCACAACCCGTAGCCGGCCTGGATCAGTTTGGGCGTGGCCGGGCTCACCACCAGCGGAAACAGCGCGATGAAGAACAGGGCGGCCTTCGGGTTGAGCACATTGACCAGAAAGCCCGTGGTCCAGGCGGCCGCGTTGCCCGGAGCCGGCACGCCGGCCGTGAGGTCCAGGTCGCCCGGGCGCGGCGGGGTCCGCAGGGCCTGGATCCCCACCCAGGCAAGGTAGCCGGCCCCAAGGTACTTCAGCACGCCCAGCGTGGCCGGCGAGTTGGCCAGCAAAAAGCCCAGACCGAGCAGGCAGTAGAGAATATGGATGGAGATGCCGCAGCCGATCCCCACGCTCGTCCACACCGCCGGGCGGCGGCCGTGGGCCAGGCTCTGTTTCAGGACTATCGCGAAGTCCGGTCCCGGGCTGGCCACCGCCAGGGCGTGGACGACGACGAT
>CAISJA010000159.1 GCA_903885525.1 uncultured Opitutaceae bacterium | reverse complement strand
GGCGCGGAAATCCTTTTCGCCCTCGTTGTATTTCTGCGCGGCGACGATCTCGCCCCCGGCAGCCGTAAAGTCATGGGTCAGGACCTCGGAAAGACCGACACTATACGGGGAATTGACCGCAGTCAGGAGCGCGACGCGCTGCGCGTGCAGCGAGGTGCGCGCGAATTTGGCCAGCACGGCGCCCTGGAACGGATCGATGAAACAGATGCGGAAAATATAGTCGCCCACCTCGGTCACGCGCGGATTGGTGGAGGAGATGGCGATCATTGGCAGGCGGGCGCGCTGGAGCACCGGGGCGGCTTCGAGCGAATTGGAGGACGGGTTGCCGCCCAGCACGGCTACGACGCCGTCGCGGGAGACGAATTTTTTCGCGATGGTGGCGGATTCGCCGGCCTTCGACTGGTTGTCCTCCGCCACCAGCTCCAGTGGCCGGCCGAGAACTCCGCCCGCGGCGTTGGCCTCCTCGAGCGCGAGCGTCACGCCCCGGCGGGAGGCAAGGCCGAAGGCGGCCTCCTTGCCCGAAAACGCCCCGTATTCCCCGATCCGGATCGGGGCGGCGGCGCGGGCGGCGGCGGCCAGCAGCAGGCCGGCGGCGAGAGGAAGCAGAAGGGGGCGAAGTCGCATGGCCTCAGACAAACCGGGCCGGGGGCGGGGGCAAGACCGCGGGCGTGACATATTGGGCTTGGACACCCGGGGCCGGGCCGCTTGTCTGCCACCGGCGTGACTACGATCGACCGGTACCTCCTGCGGGAATGGCTGAGCATCCTCGGCCTGATTCTTTGCGCCACGATCGGCCTCCTGCTGATGCAGGCGCTCTACGACAGCTTCCGCGACCTGATCGAGCTGCACGTCCACGGGCTGGACCTGCTGCTCTACTACGCTGTGCTGCTACCCAGCTATTTTTCCGTGGTGCTGCCCCTTTCGCTCCTGCTTTCCCTCTTGTTCGTCCTCGGCAAGCTTCACCGCAACAACGAGATTCTGGCCATCCGCGCCGCCGGCCTGAATATCTTCCGCACCACCCGTTCCCTCTGGCTGGCGAGCCTGGTCTTCTGCGGGGTGTCGCTGCTGCTCAACGCCCGGGTGGTGCCGTGGTCGGTCGAGGCCGCCGGCCGGCTGATGGAGGGCTTTGAGTTGCGCGCCGAGGCCCGCAAGACCGGGGGCGGCACGTTCGGCCTGGTGACCAGCGTGGCCTTCGACAACACCCGGGCGCGCCGTCTGTGGTACATCAATCGCTACGCCCGCTTCGCCGGCAAGGCCTACGGGGTCACGGTCTCCGAGCTGGATGGCCAGCGTCGGGAGCGGACGCGCCTGATGGCGCGGGAGGCCCGCTTCGACCCGGTGCGCCATGCCTGGATTTTCCAGGACGGCCGCGAGCTGTGGTTTGATCCGGAGGCGGGCGAGCTGATCCGCTCGGTCATTTTTGCGGAAAAGACCATGCCCTATTTCAACGAGGATCCCGCGCTCATGCTGCTCATCGACCGGCGCCCGGTGGATCTTTCCTTCTTCGAGCTGCGGCGGATCGTGCATTATTTCACCCTCGAGGAAAACCCGAAGGTGCTGCCCTACGCCGTGCGGTATTATTCGCTGCAGGCCGACACCTTCGTGCCGCTCATCATCCTTGCCATCGCCATCCCCTTTGCGGTCTCGGGGGTGCGGGTCAGCCCGGCGGTGGGCGTTTCCAAATCCATCGGCCTGTTCTTCCTTTACTACCTGCTGAACAATTTTGCCGGCATGCTCGGCGGCAACGGCTACCTGGATCCCCTCTGGGCCGCCTGGATGCCCAATCTCGCGATGACCGGGCTGGCGGCGTATTTCTTCGGCCGGATGCGCTAGATTTTCGCGCGGGTGAAAACCTTGGGTGAGTCTGTGGGCCAGCTTGGGTCTGTAGGCCTCCTCACTCGTGCCGGCCCACCCTGCACGAGCCAGCTGGTAGAGAATCGAAAATGCACAGCGCCGGCACGCCCCCTGGACCGCTTCCGCACCCCCCCCTTTTAAAGTTACCGCCTGAGAACAGGCGGTCAGTACGGTTGACGAAACCGGCGGCTCAGATTGAAATGGCGGCGCAATATTTTCTCGTCATGGCGGTGCGTGAGCATTACAAAGTAGGCTACTATGCAGAGACCGTGCATCGGTGTTCTCCCGGGCGGAGGCCAAGGCCGCTGCCCGCCGGCCTGCTTGACGGCGCTGATCCGGCCCGGCGGAAGCTTGGGTCACCCTCTGAACACACCCTTTGCGTATGAAACCTAAACAGCTCGGAGTCATCCCGCCAGTCATCCTCCTCGCGCTCCTCGCCTGGGCGCTGCACCTGTCTGTCGCGCCGCGACTGGCTCCTGACCGGGCGAACGGCCCGGCCCTCACCCCACCCGCGCCGTCCGCCTCCTTTTCCGGCCCGGCTGCCGCCGGAGCCAATGCCCTCCAGGTCGGGGTTCTGTTTCTCTACAATTCAGCCATCGTGACTGCGCCGGACAGCGGCTTTGCGTCCGATCCCACGCCAACCGCCGATTCCATTGACGGGCGCAGCAAGGCCTACATCGAGTCCGGCAATCTGGTACTGACCAATTCCGGAGTGACGAATTTCCAGTGGAAGTATCTCGGCTCGATTCAAGCCAAGTCCTACCCCATCGCCGGCAATGATGCGCTCGCGGCCATCAGTCCTGGTGGCGTGATCGCCGATTGGGTCATCACGCAAGCCTATCATTACGGCGCAGCGCAGGTGATCTCGTGGGAACCGTGGAACGCGGCCAGCATGCCAGCGGCTGGCTACGCGCAGACCGCCGGCCAAGGCATTCCGGTGCAGAACGCGAGCATGGCCCGGGCTGCCGTTTCGTGGCGCGGTAGCTACAAGACGGTGTCCACGAACTCGCCCACAACATTGGCGCACAGCATGACCGGACAAATGTGGGAGCGGGCGCGGGAGGGAATACCGGATTTACGGCCCCAGAGGGCAACGGGCTGTGGTGCTATGGCATGCTGTGGAGTGTGCCCGATCCGGTTTTCCCAAGCCTACCTCCCGTGACGGCATCAACCATCATGGGGTATGGCAGCGCCATCTCCGGGGCGACCGCCAGCCTCTATTCTCAGACGGCAGCCAGCGGAGACGCCGGCAACTACACCGTCACCGTCACCAACTCAGCCGGCACTGTCACCAGCGCGACAGCGACTGTCACCGTCTCCACCCCCTCCGGCAGCTCCAGCAGCAGCGGTGGCGGCGACTCGGGGGGAGGCGGTGGTGGTGGTGGCGCCCCCTCCGACTTCTTCCTCGCCGCCCTGCTTTGCTTGGCCGCAGTGCGTGGTTTCTCCCGCCGCATTCGCCATGACTGACAAAACGAGCAGCCCGGCAATCATTCAGGAGCGCATCCATGTGGTGCGCGGCTTGCGCGTCATTCTCGATGCCGATCTCGCCGCCCTCTACGGTGTCCCAACCAAGCGCTTCAATGAGGCGGTAAAACGCAATCAGGAGCGTTTCCCGCCGAGCTTTTGCTTTCAACTCACTCAGCCGGAGACAATTGGGATTTTGAGGTCGCAAATTGCGACCACATTAGGAAAGTACCGTAGCACCAGATATTTACCGCTGGCTTTCACTGAGCACGGTGCCCTGATGGCCGCCACGGTGCTCAATAGCCCGACTGCAGTCGCAATCAGTATACGACTCATCGAGGCCTTCGTCGCGTTGCGGCAGTTGGCGGCCAATCATCGGGTGCTTACCAAACGGCTCGACGAACTGGAGTCGCGGGTTGGCCAGCACGACGCAGCAATCTCCGACGCCATCACCGCTTTGCGCCAACTCGCGTTCCCCGATGGGCCGAAGCACGGCCGCAAAATCGGTTTCCACCCCTGAGCTTCATTCGATTTTTTAGTAAAACCACCCTTCCTTCCATGAAAACCCATCATCTTGTATCGACCGTCGCTGTCTTGGCCGGACTCTCCGCGCTCGTATTTCTTCGCCAGCACAGCGGGGCTTGCAGCCCGGTGGCCGCAGCCAACCCGCCGGCGCCGGCGGCGACGATCGCGCAGACCGAGCCTGCCCGTGCGGTGGGGCCGGATGTCGATCCCCTCGGGCGCGTTTTTCGGAAACACCATGCGCCGGCCTGTGCCAGTCTCACCAAGGCATATCCTGGCATCAAGGAGCGCGTGCAAGACTGGCACCAGTTCAATCGCGAGGCTCATTCCATCACGGTCGCCCCCTATCCGGATTTGCCGCTCACGTTCCAGAAGGTCCAACTGAAGGACGAAACCCTGCCCGGCAACCGGCAGTATGCCACCTGGTTTGGCACCATCCCGGAAATCCCCGGCTCTTCCCTGATTGCCGTCGCCGGCCCTTCCGGCTCCTACACGGCTGTCCTTGTGATGCCTGGCACCACGCAGTACACGTTTGTCACCGCCCCTGACGGCACCACCAATGTCACCGCCGCCGACCCGGGTGACGAAGGCTGCGCCAACTCTGTCACTACGCCGAATCGCACCGGCAGCGTCAACAAGACTACCTCGCTTCAGTACAAGGCGCAGTACACTGCCGCGGCTGATTTGGCGTCGGCGGGGAATTTCGGCACCCTGCAGGAAGCCGGCACCACGGCCAAGGCCGACGCGAACACGATCTATGTGGACGTGCTGTTCATTTTCAATGCCGAGGC
>CAISJA010000158.1 GCA_903885525.1 uncultured Opitutaceae bacterium | reverse complement strand
GAGGCTTTCGACGCCGCCGAGGCTGGTGGCGCGGGTGATGAGCCGCACGCGGCCGGTCACGCGCTGAGCGGCCGCGAAGCCGCCCCGCACCTCGAAGGAGAGCATGCCCCCGCCGCTGCTCATCTGGCGTAGGGCCACGGCGTGGTGGGGGTGGGTGGGCAGGCCGGGGTAGTGGACTTTCTCCACCTGCGGGTGGGCGGCGAGCCACGCGGCCAGCCCGGCGGCCGCGGCCGCCTGCGCGCGGACGCGCACGGGGAGGGTGGACAAGCTGCGCAGGAGCAGCCAGCAGTCGAAGGGCGAGGGGACGGCACCGCCGAGGCGTTGCCAGTCGCGCAGGCGGGTGAGGGTGGTGGGCGGGCAGTCGGAGCCGGCGACCAGAGCGCCGCCCACGAGGTCGCTGTGGCCACCGAGGTACTTCGTGGTGGAATGCATCACGAGATGGGCGCCGTGCCGGAGGGGATTCTGCACGATCGGGCTGGCAAAGGTGTTGTCGACCACCACCAGGGCCCCGGCCGTGCGGGCGGCGGCGGAGATGGCCGCAATATCAGCCACCTTCAACTGCGGATTCGAGGGGGTCTCGATCCAGACGAGGCGGGCGGGTGCGGCGAGCCGCTTCTGCATGCCGGCGGTGTCGCTGAAGTCGGCGAACTCCACCTGCAGCCCCCAGCGCGCGTAGAAGCCGAGGGCGAGGGAGCGGGTGCCGAGGTAGAGGTCGTCGGGGAAGAGCACGCGGCCGCCCGGTTCGAGGCATTGGAGGACGGCGGTGCTGGCGGCCTGGCCGGAGGCGAAGGCGAAGGCTTCGCCTCCGCCTTCGAGGGCGGTGAGCGCCTGTTCGAGCGAGGCGCGGTTGGGGTTGTTGTAGCGCGAGTAGAGCAGGCCGTGCGGGAGGGAGCCGTCCTCGGCGCGCTCAAACGTGGTGGAAAGGGTGAGGTTGGGCGTGACGGCGCCCGTGGCCGGGTCGATCCGGCGGCCGGCGTGCACGGCGGCGGTTTCAAGATGGAGGTAGTCGGGCATACGGGGCGGAGGGGGGGCGGAATCAACCGGAATTAGAAATGATTAACCACGAAAGGAATAGCGGCGAGCGCGGGCAATTTTTCTCGTAGTCCCGATGGGGGGGCGAGTTGGAGAAAGATCAAGAGAACGAAAAGGAGGTGGGATGGCAGGAAGAAGGAGCCTGATTTCGAGGCAAGACTGAGATCCCAGTTCAGGAATGGCGCAGCCATTCCTGCTCAGTACCCGACGGCCTTGGCGTCGTTTTTGCGCGGGTCGGCGGCGCCGAGGCGGAGGCCGGTCCGGGGGTCGACCGCGATGGTTTCGCCGTCGCCCTGGTAGGCGCCTTCGTAGGAGGCGCGTTCCTTGAGCGTGTGGCCCTTGGCCTGGAGGGCGGCGAGGGTGTCGGGCGACAGCCCGTAGCGTTCGTAGGTGATGAGGTCGGGCATCCACTGCTCGTTGATGCGGGGGGCCTCGACGGCCTGTTGCACCGGCATGCCGTGGTCGATGACGTTGGTGATGATCTGCAGGACGGTGTTGATGATGGTGGGGCCGCCGGGCGAGCCAGTGACGAGCAGCAGCCGGCCGTCCTTGGTCACGAAGGTCGGGGTCATGGAGGAGAGCGGGCGCTTGCCAGGGGCAATGGCGTTGGCCTCGCCCTGGATGAGGCCGAACATGTTCGGCACGCCCACGGCGGAGGTGAAATCATCCATTTCATTGTTCATGAGGATGCCGGTGCCGGCGATGGTGACGCCCGAGCCGAAGCCGCCGTTGAGGGTGTAGGTGTTGGCGACGGCGTTGCCGGCGGCGTCGACCACGGAGAAGTGGGTGGTCTCGTTGGACTCGTGGGGGGCGGCGGCGACGTACCGGCCGAGGCCGGGTTGGATGGCCGAGGCGGGAGTGGCCGTGGCGGGGGAGAAATCGGCCATCCGGCCCTGGAGGTAAGCCGGATCGAGGAGCCGGGCGACCGGCACCTTCACGAAGTCCGGGTCGCCGAGGTATTCGGCGCGGTCACGGAAGGCGCGTTTCATCGCCTCGGCGAAGAGGTGGTACTTGGCGGCGGAGTTGTACCCGAGGGCGGCGACGTCGTGGCTTTCCAGCATGCCGAACATCTGGAGGAGGGCGATGCCGCCTGAGCTGGGGGGCGGCATGGTGACGATGTCGTAGCCGCGGTACCGGCCGTGGAGCGGGGTGCGCTCGGCCGCCCGATAGTTTTTCAGGTCAGCGAGGCTGATGTTGCCGCCGTGGGCGGACATGGCGGCGACGATGCGCCGGGCGGTCTCGCCTTCGTAGAACTCCCGCGGGCCGAATTTTTGCAGGCGGGCGAAGGTCTCGGCCAGGTCGGCCTGCACCCAGGTTTCGCCCGGGGCGAGAAAGGCGCCGCCCTTGAGGTAGACGCGCTTGGACTCGTCAAATTGGCCGAGGTGCTTGGCGGCGAGCCGGAGACCGTTGGCGGTGCCTTGGGAGACGGTGTGGCCGGCGGCGAGCCGGCGGGCGGGTTCGCAGATAGCGGCCCAGGTGACCCGATGGGAGCCGTATTTTTCCACGGCTAGGGCGAAACCGGCGATGGAGCCGGGGATGCCGCTCGCCTTCCAGCCGACGGTGGAGGAGCCTTCGCCCTTGAGGAGTTTGCCGTCCGGGCCGAGGTACATGTCGCGCGAGGCGGCGGCGGGGGCGGTCTCACGGTAGTCGATGGCGAGGTCGCGGCTGGCCCGGCCTTCGCCCGAACCGTCGGCGGCGAGATGGATCAGCATGAAGCCCCCACCGCCGAGATTGCCGGCAAAGGGATAGACGACGGCCAGCGCCAGGCCGGTGGCGGCGGCGGCGTCGACGGCGTTGCCGCCTTGCTGGAGGATTTCCACCCCGGCCTGCGAGGCCAAGGCATGGGCCGAGGTGACGATGCCGTGGGGGGCTTCCACCGGGGCGCGCTGGGCCGGCAGCGCGACGGTGGCGGCCAGAAACAGGGACAGGGCGGCGACGCAGGAAGCCAGGCGCAGGGTGACTTGCATCGGGCCAGCATTGCGGGGAATGGCGCGGCGACAAGTGGCAAACGCCAGCGAAAACATCACGTGCTGCAAATAGTTAGAAACAACGGCAGCGTCATATTTTACGATCCAGTCCCGTCCCACAGGGAGTGGATATGACGATGCAACTGCTTGCATAGGAATGCGAGCAAGGTGTCGGCGGGCGCCGGCGTAATTGATGATTTTAGTGCGAAAGCTGGTTTTGCTCGGGAAGAATCACGCGTGCTGTCCCATGAGCAGCGCCGCAAAGCCGGGCAGTTCGCTCTGGCGAGG
>CAISJA010000157.1 GCA_903885525.1 uncultured Opitutaceae bacterium | reverse complement strand
ATCGCTCCGTCCATCTGGGCGGCGCCGGTGATCATGTTCTTGACGAAGTCGGCGTGGCCGGGGCAGTCGACGTGCGCGTAGTGGCGCTTGTCTGACTCATACTCCACGTGCGCCACCGAGATCGTGACGATCTTGGAAGCATCGCGGACAGTACCGCCCTTGGCGATATCCGCGTAGGACTTGACCTCGGCGAGACCCTTGCGGGCCTGGACCGCGAGGATCGCCGTGGTCAGCGTCGTTTTGCCGTGGTCGACGTGGCCGATTGTGCCAACGTTAACGTGCGGCTTCTTGCGTTCGAATGCTGCTTTAGCCATGTGGAGTTGTGGGTTTGATTGGGTTTTGAAGTTGTTGACCTTGATTAACGTCGGTGGGTCGCCGACGTCGCCTGGAGCCCAGAAACGGATTTGAACCGTCGACCTCCCCCTTACCAAGGGGGTGCTCTGCCAACTGAGCTATCTGGGCAGACCAAGACACTGGCAAAAAACAAATGGAACGGTCATGGAATCCCCCACAAAAAAGGCCGTCAACTAGATTCGTGCTGTTTTTTGAAAAAAACTGCCGGCCATTTCCGCATTTTTTAGGCCCTGCCATATGGTTTATCCAGGCTCCAGCGGCCGGTCAGGGGCCCAGGGCGATCAAATAACGTCCCGGGCGCAACCGCTCTCCGAGGTGCAGGTCCTTGCCGAGGTAGTCCCGGAGAGCAGCATCAATCTCCTCGGAGCCAGAGCCTCCCGTCAGCACCGGTTCCCCGACCAGACCGGCCGGTCCCACGGCGGCGATGAATTCCACGGGAGGAAAATCGGATTGGGGGAGTTTCAGCGTGGCGACTGCCTGGGAAAACACGATCTCACCGGTCGTGGTAGATTTCACCTCCACGACCAACGCCCGGTTGGCCAAGGGCGGCCGGAGGACATCGATCTGGCCGAAGCCGGCAAAGGGAGCCTCGTTGCCCCGGTCCAAGACCTCGGGGAGACTGTCGGGACTCGATTCCACCCCGGTGCCATAACTGCCCAAGCCGCTGTCGGCAAAGTGGGGCTTGGCCGGATAATTGCCGAAAACCTGACCGGGTTGACGCAGCACCCGGGCGGGCAGCTCTCCTTGACCATAGTTTTTGTCGGTCGGAATGAAGAGAGGCGTGGGGTCGAGCAACTCAGCCCGCTCCTGGACCAAGGGATCGGCACTGCCCTGCCCCGCCCCGCTCATCCGGACGAACGGCCGGGCGGCCTGGACGGTGCGGGTGGTCGGCGGGGTCCGGTACCAGGTCCAAACAGACCAGACTCCGCTCGCCGCAACCAATAAACCAAGGCCCACAAACAGCCGCCGGCTGACAGGAAGGGAGGAGGGTTCCATAGCTGTGGCAGCTAAACTGAAAGCCCGCCCGGTGGACGGGTGCTGGATCTGCCCGGCGGGCCGACCGGCATGTTTCTGCAAGCGCGCATCGTGCGTGGGAGAGCAGTGCTGCTAATGCCCCGGCGGCATCCGGGACGCGGGTTCGCCATCGCGCGGCTCGGCGGCGATTTGGACCTGGGAAAATCCCGCCGCCCGGGCCAGGTCGAAGAGTTTCAGCAACCCCTGGGTCGTCACCTGACGGTCCACCCTCACCAGCAGCACCGCTCCGGCGTGCTTCTTGGCATAGGCTTCCATCGGGCGGCGGAGATCGTTGAGATCGTAGATCCCGCCCTCGAAGATCACCATGTTGTCGCGGCGGTAGCTGACGACGACGGAGGCGGCCCCGGGCGCAGCGGTCGAGGCATCCGGCAGTTCCAGGAGCCCGGGAGCCTGCCCGACCTGGATCGCCACCCCGGGTGCCAGCACGAACCGGGACCCCAGCAGCACGAAGAAGAGCGCCACGGCCCCGACATTGACCCAGAAAAAGACATCGAGATCGCGGGGCGGCCGGCTGAGCCGGGATTCCAGACCGAGGGGGCGGGTGATCATGGGCGGGGAGCGGGCACCGGGCCGGGATTCGCGGCACCACCCGGGCGGTGGTCGATCAGCAGGTACCGCATGATGTCCGACGCGACCCACTCCATGTCATGGACGAGGGCCTTGACGCGCCCGTTGAGGAAATAACGGGCGAGATGCACCGGAATCGCAATGGCCAGGCCGGCCGCCGCGGTCAGCAAAGCCGGCCAGAGTCCGTCGGTCAGGGCGGCCGGCGTGGCGTAGTTCCCGCCCTGGTTGAACAGCCAGAAGGTGCGGATCATCCCCAGCAGCGTGCCGAGCAGGCCGAGCAGGGGCACGATCTGGGCGATGGCGGCGAGCGAGCCGATGCGCCGCTCAAGGGCGGGGATTTCCGTGAGCGCGGCCTCTTGGACGGCAAAGCGCATCGCCATCTCGTCCGCCGTGGCGTTCCGCAGCGCGGCCTTCACCACCGCCGCCACCGGCCCGGGCGTCTCCTCGCTCAGGGTGAGCGCCTCCATCAGGCGGCCCTTCTGGAGAAGATTCTTGATGCCGTGGAGAAAATCCATCGAGCGGATCTGGCCACGGTGCAGGTACAGCGCCCGTTCGACAAAAATCACCAGGGCCACGAGGCCGACCAAGAGCAGCAGCCACATCACCGGGCCGCCTTGGGAAAAAAGACTGTAGCTGAATCGCGTCATGCCAATGGCTGGGCATCATGCGGCCGCGCCGCCGCGCGTAAACCGCAATCTGCCCGGAACCGGATGCGGGGGGGGCTCATGGCTTCACCGCGGCCCGGGGACGGAAACGGGCAAGCTTGTCCCGCGCCTGGGCCTGGCCGCTCAGCCCGTTGTCCACGATCAGCTGGTAAGCGCGCTGGGCCTCGTCCAGGTGGCCGGTCTCCTCGAGCTGCTGGGCGAGTTCCAGCACGGCCCGCGCCACCCACCAGCGGCCCTTCGGGCCCAGGCGGGCGGCATTGCCGGCATCGAGCAGGAAGTCGTTGGCCACGGACCAGAGCACCACCTGGGCCTTGGCCAGTTGCGCCCGGTGTGCCAGGGCGTAGCCCCACTTGTAGCCCGCCTCCGCGCGCAGGTCGACCGGAGCCGTGGGCAGGTCGCGCAGCCGTTCGTAGAGGGCGCCGGCGCTCTCATAATTCACCACGCTGTTGCCGCCCTGGGCAAAGAGGCTGTCGGCGAGCGCGAGCTGGGCGAGGAGCACATCCGGATGCTGCCCGTAGTTGTTGACCAGATTCTCGTAAATGAGGCGCGCGCCGCTGAAATCGTTCAGCCGGCGCAGCAGGTCGCCCTGTTTCAGGCGGGCGTAAAAGACCAGCTCGTCCTGCGGATAATCCCGGATCAACCGCTCCTCCAGCAGCCGGTAAGCCTCGCGCAGATGGTCATCGAGCCCGCGGCGCTCCGCATTCAGGGAGGCCTCATACAGGGCGAGCGGGGCGAATTCGCTGTCGCGGTGCGCGTCGGCCAGCCTGATGAGCAGCTGCTGGGCCTTCACCGTCTCGCCCTTCTGCGAGTACCACGCCGCCTGCACGATATAGGAATAGTCGGCCGCCTTGGCCTCCTTGTACTCGGCGCGGAGCTTTTCCAGCAGGGCCGCCCCCTCCTCGTCCCGGTTCAGTTTGAACAGGGCCTGCGCCTTGAGCAGGAGCGCAGTCGCCGGCACCTCCGTCCGCAAGGTGGCATCAAGCTGGGTGCCGGGCCGTGCGGCCATCACCTCGTCCACTTGCCGGACTGCCGCCTCCGGCTGGCCGTTGTCGAACGACAGCTTGGCCCGCAGCCAGAGCAGCCGGAGGCGCAACTCCGGCGGCACCCCCGCTCCGGACCCTCCGCCTCCGATGAGTTTCTCCACCCGCGCCTGGGCCGCCGCCGTCCGGCCCTGCGCCTGCAGGGCCTTCACCAGATTCCATTCCCCCTGCCAGCGGCTGACGGCGTCGAAGGCCGGGTTGCCGGCCATGGTGTCGAGGAAGGCGGCGGCAGCGTCCAGCCGGCCGGCCAGGATGTCGGAGAGGACGCGCTGGAAAATCAATTCGCCGGCCGGCGCGGCCAGCGGAGCCTCGCGCAGCGCGGCATCGTAGGCATCGGCGGCGTTCTCGTAGTCGCGCGGATCAAAGGCGCCGGAACGGAAAAATGCCTCGGCCAGGAGCACTCCGAGTTCGGCCCGCTCTCGCCCCGGGGGCAGGGCGGCACGGAGCTGGGCGCTGGCATCGGCGGCGCTGCGGTAGCGTTTCAGATCCCAGGCCACCGACAACCGGATGCCGATGGCCGCGGTCTTCAGGGGCGAGCCGGGATAGCGCTCCAGCAGGAGGCGGGCGTCATCATCGGCGGCGGAATAGAGATGGTCGGCCAGCGCCGCCTGGGCCCGGACCAGGAGCAGGTCCTCGATGATCGGGTGCAGCACGGGCGCCGCGATCAGTTCGCTCACGTCGCGCCGGAGCAGCGCCCGTTCGTCCGGAGTCTTGGCCCCGCGGGCCAGCAGATAGAGGGCGATACGCTGGGTGTCGGACTTTTGCCCCTTGGCGACCAACTCGCCGAGGGCGCGCCGGCCGGTCGGGTTGTCCTCCCCGGCGATCAACGCCAGGCAGAGACGGAACTGGTCGGCGGCGTTTTTCTCCGCCACGGGCAGGACGGCCAGCTGGCGCTGCAGTATGCCGAGGGCCTCGGGCCGGCGGTTCAATGCCGCGAGCGAGGCGGCATAGGTGCGGGTGAAGTCCAGGCTGTTGCCCTGTCCGGAAAACCGCTCCATGTTGGCGCGCAGGCTGGCCAGTTCAGCCTCGCCCGGGGGGGACACGCGCAGCCGGGCCTGCTGCTCGCCGAGGATAAAACGCAGCCGCTGCGCCTCCGACACCGCCGCTTTGCCGGCCTCCTCATAGGCCCGGTTGCGCCGTTCCGAGTCGTTGTCCAACTCCGCCACCTGGGCCTGCAAGAAATGCCACCAACCGCGTTCGGCCGGGACCAGCTCATCCGCCTTGATGGCGCTCAGCGCCGCCTTGGCCTGGGCCAACCGGCGGGCCTGGACCGCGAGTAATCCGGCGCGGAGCTGATAACCGGCCTGGCGGGGGCCATCATAAGCCTGCAATTCCTTTTCCGCCGCCGGCAGGTCGGCGTCATCCAGCCATGCCGAGACCAGCGCGAGCTGTACCCGGTGCCGGACGTCGGCCGGCAGGGCCGGCAGGGCCAGGAGCATCCGGTAGCCCGCCGCAGCGGTGCCGGGAAAACCGGCCTGCAATGCGCTGTTGGCGCGGCTTTCGCCGCCGATCCAGCCGCCCGGTACGGCCGAGGCGACGGCCCGCTCACTGGTCAGCGGGCTGGGCGTTTGCGCCCCGGCGGCCAGCCACAGCAGGGAAAAACACACGAAGGCACGCAGCGGACTCGTCATGGAAACGGCCAATCTGCCAAGGCCGGCGCGCGGTGGCAAGCCTCGCGCGGTCCCGCCTCCTCCCTTGAAATGCCGACCGGTTTTGCAATTGGAAACTGCTCGCGCCGGCCGGACCATTTCCACAGAAAAACCGCGTCCGGTTCAACCTTCGCCTCCTCGGCCCCCGCCTCCTTCTTCTCCATGCAAAACACCACCGCCTTCACCCTCACCGGCCAGCGCATCACACGCGAACTGGGCACCGTCCGCGGCATCGTCGTCCGCTCCCGCTCCGTCCTCGGCAACATCGGTGCCAGCATCCAAACCATCTTCGGCGGCGACATCACGCTCTACACCGACCTCTGCGAGCGCGCCCGCCAGGACGCCTTTGCGCGCATGTGCGCCCATGCGCAGGAACGGGGCGCCAACGCGATCATCGGCATCCGTTACGACGCCACCGAGGTCATGGCCGGCGTCACCGAGGTCCTCTGCTACGGCACCGCCGTAGTGGTGGAATCGGCCTGACCGCCCGGCCCCCGCGCCTCCGGGCATCGGCATCTTTTCAGAGGACTGCACCGTCCGGAATCCAAACGGCTGGTGCTGCGGTTGCCCCCGCGCCCCGCTCCTCCGCCCGCATGTTTCGCGCGCCGCGATCCTGCCTCATGGGACGAAGCCCGGGTGCTCCCTCTCCCGCCTCCACGGCTTGCCACCCGTATTTTTATCCCGCACGCTCCCGCCTGTGACCCTGGTGGAAAAACAGCAGCGGATGATCGATGACCTGCTCCTGATCGAAGACGCCCAGGAACGCCTGGCCGTGATCGTAGACCGGGCCCGGCGGCGCCCGGCGCTGGAGGGGGCGGAGCGGGTCGAAGCCAACTTGGTTCCTGGCTGCATTTCCTCCGCCTGGATCGCCGGGGATGTCAGCGACGGGCTCTGCCACTTTCGCAGCGATGCCGATTCGCCGCTGGTGCGTGGCCTCCTGGCGCTCTACGTCGATCTCTACACCGGAGCAACCCCCGCCGAGGTCATCGCCCTTGAGCCGTCGTTGGTGGAAAAACTCGCGCTCGACCGCCAGCTCTCCCCGACCCGCCTCCACGGGCTGCGCAGCGTGCGCGCCCGCCTGAGGGGTTTGGCCACGAGCCATACCGCGGCGGAATCAGGATAGATCGGAGTCGCTGTCGTCACCCCGGTCGCCCAGCATATCCTCCAGCCGGCCCCAGGCCGTCACAGGATCGTTTGCCTCGAGGAAGCGCCGGCCGTGGGCATAATCCCAGAGCCAGCAGGAACCGTCGTACCGGTCATGCACCAGCATGAACTCGGGCTCCTCGCCTTCGGCCACGCTGGAGATGCTGAACCGGTTTTGCGTGGCGTCGTCCACAGTCTTGCGCAGCCGGCGCATCAGTGGCACGGCATCCAGCATCACGGTCCAGTGCCCGGCCACCACCACGGGATGCGGTCCGGTGAAATAATAACCGAAAAACCTCGGCGCCTTGAAATGCCCGGAGATTCCGAGCCGGCGGGCATGTTGCTCCACCGCCTCGACGAAGCGCACCCTCCACGCCATGTCGCGCGGAAGCCGGAGTTCTGGTAAGTCTATGAGCATGTTGTCCGTCATGGACGGGGTTCCTTCCTTGGTTGTCCAGCTTAACGGCGCGTTTGCCGCCCGGCTTTAGCCCTACTGTGAACGCCGGGAACAATTCTGCTTTGCCGCGTACCCGGGACCGCTAGTCTGGCCCGGTGCTCCCGCCGCTCTACGACGCCCACAATCACTTCCACGACGACTGGCTCGTGCCACACCAACCCGCGATCGACGACGCCGTCCGGGCCGCCGGACTCCGGCGAGCGGTGGTCAACGGGGCCTGCCCGGCCGATTGGCCGGTGATCGCCGCGCTCGCCCGCTGCTACGACTGGGTGCTGCCGAGCTACGGCGTCCATCCCTGGGACTGCGGCAACCGCCCGCCCGACTGGTTCGCTCTGCTCCAAGCCCGGCTCGCGGCCGACCCGCGCGCCGCCGTGGGCGAGATCGGGCTCGACCGCTGGATGCTGGACAGCGCCCGGCCCGATGATCCCCGCCTCGCCGGGCTGCGCCGCGCCTCTCTCCCGGAACAGGGCGAGGTCATGCTCAAGCAACTCGCCCTGGCCGCCACGGAAAACCGGCCCGTCGCCATCCACTGCCTGCAGGCCTTCGGCGCCCTTGAGGGCATCCTCCGGCACGTCAACGTCCCTCCCCGCGGCTTTCTGCTCCATGCCTACAGCGGGCCGCCGGAAATGGTGCCCGCCTTCGCGGACCTCGGCGCCTACTTCTCCTTCAACGCCGCCTTCACCGGCGAGCACCACGCCGCCCGCCGGGAAGCGTTCAAACGGGTCCCGCTAGACCGCCTGCTGGCCGAAACCGACGCCCCGGCCATGCCAGTCCCGCTCCCCCTGGACCGCCATCCCCTGCCCCCCTCGCCCACCGGGGAGCGGGTCAACCACCCCGGCAACATCACCCTCGCTTATTCTGGTCTGGCCGAGGTCCGCGCGATGCCCTTGGGTGAATTGGCTTCATTGGTGGAGGAGAATTTCATTCGCTTCTTTCTTACCTGAAACAATTTAACATAAAATCGACCACCATCCCGGCCTCGTCGAATATATTACGCTCCGGGCGAAATCGGTTCTTTTCAATTGCCCGAAAATCCCTCGTGCTAGAGAGGCGGTAGCCTGCCGTCAAACGGCGGGCCGACGTGTTATCTCTATGTCAAATCCAGTAATCATTCAAGGCGGGATGGGGGTCGCTGTTTCCGGCTGGCGCTTGGCGCGGGCCGTCTCCGTCACTGGACAGCTCGGTGTGGTCTCGGGAACCCTGCTGGCTGCCGTCCAAGCCAGAAAATTGCAACAAGGCGATCCCGGTGGTCACCTGCGCCGGGCCTTTGATCATTTCCCCCTGCCTGCGATCGCCGAGCGCATCTGGAACGACTACTATGTGCCCGGTGGGGTGGCGGCCGAAGCCACCATGAAAGCGGTGCCGATGCCGACCCTGAATCCGAGCGCCGCCTTCACCGAGCTGGTGGTGTTGGCCAATTTCGCCGAGGTCTGGCTCGCCAAGGAAGGTCACCCTGGCCGCATCGGGATCAATCTCCTCGAAAAAATCCAGCTGCCCACCCTGGCCTCGCTTTACGGCGCCATGTTGGCGAAAGTGGACTATGTGCTGATGGGCGCCGGCATTCCCCGCAGCATCCCGGGCGCGCTGGATGCCTTTGCCCGCGGCGAAGCCGCGGAGCTCAAGATCGACGTCGAGGGCGCGACCCCCGATACGCCCTGCCTGCTGCGGTTCGAGCCGCTCACTCTCTTCCCCGCCAACCCGCCGGCGCTGCCCCGCCCGAAGTTTTTGGCCATCATCACTTCCGCCACCCTCGCCCTCACCCTGGCCCGGAAGTCCAACGGCAAGGTCGATGGCTTTGTCGTCGAGGGGGCCGTGGCCGGCGGCCACAACGCGCCCCCCCGCGGCCCGATGCAACTTTCCGCCTCCGGGGAACCGATCTACGGCCCTCGCGATCTGCCCGATCTGCCCAAAATCCGTGAAATCGGCCTCCCCTTCTGGCTGGCGGGCGCCTTCTCCCGGCCGGAGAAGGTGACCGAAGCCCTCGCCGCCGGTGCCGCCGGCGTGCAGATCGGCACGGCCTTCGCCATGTGCGAGGAGTCCGGCATCATCCCCGACCTGAAGCGCCGGCTGCGCGAAGCGATCCGCGCCGGCACGATGCGGGTCTTCACCGACCCCCTCGCTTCGCCCACGGGCTTCCCCTTCAAAGTGGCGCAACTGGCCGGCACCCTCTCCGAAGCCGCCACCTACGCCGCCCGCAGGCGCATCTGCGACCTGGGCTATCTCCGCACGCTCTTCCGCCGGGCCGACGGCTCCGTCGGCTACCGCTGCGCCGCCGAGCCGGAGGACGACTACACGCGCAAGGAAGGCGCCCCCAGCGAACTCGCCGGCCGCAAATGCCTGTGCAACGGCCTGGCGGCCACCGTGGGCGTGGGCCAGGTGCGCGCCGGCCTGCCCGAAATGCCGATCCTGACCGCCGGCGACGAATTGCCCGAAATCCTGCGCTTCGTCCAGCCCGGCCGCGACAGCTACAGCGCCGCCGATGTCATCCGCTCGCTGCTCGGCCCCCTCGCCCAGCCGGCCTGAGGGTGGCGGCGGCCCGTGACCTCCCCTCGCTCCCTGGCTCCCTCCGGGCGGTGGTGGTAGTCGGTTCCCTGCCGCTGCCCCTCATGGCGCCCCGGTGGCGATCCGGCGGACCACCTCGCCCGCCGCAGCGAAACCAAAGGCGCCGGTGACGAACACCCCCGTGCCGAATCCGCTGGCGCAATCGAGTTTCAGGCTGCTGCCTGGCTCAGGTTCAGCCGCACAGCGGCCATCCACCCAAGGGTAAACCGGCTTCTCGTTCGAGTAGATGCTGGGAATCCCATAGACATTGCCCTCGCCTTGGGCGAAACCGTGTTCCCGCCGCAGCTTCTTGCGCACGAGCCGCAGCAGCTCGTCGCCCTGAGCCTGCCCGAGATCGGCGCAGCGGATCCGGGTGGCATCACGACGGCCGCCGGCCCCGCCGACCGTCAGCACCGGCTGCCCCCGTCGCACACAGGTGGCGAGGAGCAGCGCCTTGTTGCCCAGGCCGTCGATCGCATCGACCACCCACGCGCGGCCCTCCGCCAGCAGGGTGTCGGCATTCCGCGCCGTCAGGTATTCCGGCACCGGCACGACCCGGCAGCCGGGATTGATGGCGCGCACGCGCTCGGCCAGCACCTCCACCTTCGGCCGCCCGACCGTGCCCTCCAGCGCGTGCGCCTGGCGGTTGGTGTTGGTCACGCAGACGTCATCCAGATCGATCAGGGTCAGGGCACCGACCCCGGAGCGGGCCAGCCCCTCCACCACCCACGAACCCACTCCGCCGACCCCGACCACCGCGACGTGCGCCGCGCCCAGGCGCGGCAGGGCCTCCGCCCCGAAGAGGCGCGCGATGCCGCCGAAACGTTGGAGATAGGCTGCGTCCATGGAGACCCCCGGGGAAATGCCGGAAGGGAAGACGTAGCCCCGGCTGCGCCCAAGACCACTCATTTTTTGCGAAAAAGCACGCGCGCCAGTCTATTAGCCGGAGGCTTGGGCGCGGTGCCCCCGCGTGATTAACGCCCCCCGCGGCCCTGATCCCCCTTCTGCTTCCGCCAAATCCCGGATAGACTGAGGAAAATCCGGTTCAACCTCCCATCCCAGTATCCGCCATGACAGCCACCCTTCATCTCCAAGGCAAACGCGGCGTCGAGCTTCTGCACGACCCCCTGCTCAACAAAGGCACGGCCTTTGCCGAAAACGAGCGCGACGCCCTCGGTCTGCGCGGCCTCCTCCCGCCCCGCGTCGCCACCCAGGACCAGCAGCTGGAACGCGTGCTGGAGAATTTCCACCGCAAGTCCACCGAGCTCGAGAAGTACATCTACCTCGTCTCCCTCCAGGAGCGCAACGAGGCGCTGTTCTACCGCCTGGTCATCGAAAACCTCGAGGAAATGATGCCCATCATCTACACCCCGACGGTCGGCCTCGCCTGCCAGAAGTACGGCCACATCTTCCGCCGCCCCCGCGGCCTCTATATCACCAGCCGCGACCGCGGCCGCATCAAGTCGCTCCTGCAAAACTGGCCGCTCGATGACGTCCGCATCATCGTGGTGACCGATGGCGAACGCATCCTCGGCCTCGGCGATCTCGGCGCCAACGGCATGGGCATCCCCGTGGGCAAGCTCTCCCTCTACACCGCCTGCGCCGGCATCCCCCCCGCCCAGGCCCTGCCCATCATGCTCGATGTCGGCACCAACAATCCCGCCCTCCTCGCCGATCCGCTCTACCTCGGCCTCCCCGAGGCCCGCCTCCGCGGCCAGGCCTACGACGACCTCGTCGAGGAGTTTGTCCTCTCCATCCAGCAAGTCTTCCCGCGCGCCTGCCTCCAGTTCGAGGATTTCGGCAACAGCAACGCCTTCCGCCTGCTCCACCGCTACCGCGACCGCACCTGCACCTTCAACGACGACATCCAGGGCACCGCCGGCGTCACCCTGTCCGGCGCCTATTCCTCGCTGCGCCTGACCGGTGGCAAGCTCGCCGACATGCGCTTCCTCTTCCTCGGCGCCGGCGAGGCCGGCATCGGCATCGGCGACCTGATCGTCGAGGCCCTCAAGGCCGAGGGCGTGGGCGAGGCCGACGCCCGCCGCCAATGCTGGTTCGTGGACTCGAAGGGACTCGTTGTGCGCAGCCGGACCGACCTCGCCGAGCACAAGCTCCCCTACGCCCACGAGCATGCCCCGGTCGCCACCCTGCTCGAAGCCGTGGAGGCCCTCCGCCCGACCATGCTCATCGGCGTCTCGGGCATGGCGCAGGGCTTCACCGAGCCCATCGTCAGGGCCATGGGCCGGCTCAACCCTCGTCCGGTGATCTTTGCCCTGTCCAACCCCACCTCCAAGGCCGAGTGCTCGGCCGCGCAGGCCTACGGGTGGACCGACGGCCGCGCGATCTTCGCCAGCGGCAGCCCGTTCGCCCCCCGTCACGCTCAACGGCGTCACGCACACCCCCGGCCAGGGCAACAACAGCTACATCTTCCCGGGCGTCGGCCTGGGTGTCATCGCCAGCCAGTCGAGCCGCGTGACCGATGAGATGTTCTTCATCGCCGCCCGCACCCTCGCCAGCCTTGTCACGGAAGGCGACCTCCAGCTCGGCCGCGTCTATCCCGACCTGAAGCGTATCCGCGAGGTCTCCGCCGCCATCGCCGTCGCCGTGGCCGACAACGCCTTCAAGCGCGGTCTCACCCGCATGCTGCGCCCGGAGGACCTCCCCGCCCTGATCAAGGACACGATGTACAACCCAAAATACGAGAGCTACGTCTGATCCTGCCCGTTGCAGCGGGCCGTCCTTCCGTCGCGTGCCTCGCACGTCTGGCCTGGGGCGGTCCACCCTGTTCCGCCTGACGAATCGCGCCGGGCACACCACTCAGAGCCCGACGTTCGCAACGGGCAACCGAGGGGGGACATTTACCGCGAATGGACGCGAAGGTTTTAGGTTTCTCCGCGCGCCAGCCGCGCCTTCACCGCCGCGATCGCGTCGCGCTCCCGCGCCGCCCAGTCGCCGCGGATCCACACGTAGGGCAGGCCGCGCGACTCCAGCGCTCCGTGCCAGATATCTCGACACCGGCGGCGACCCGCCTCGTCCGGAAAACAGCGCTGCGGGTCCGGCGCAAACGGCACGTCGATGTCGAGCAGCAGGTAGAGGGCATAGTCGCGGGCGCGCCGCTCCGACTCCTGTCGGATATCCTCCGGCGTCGATCCATAGAGCAAGTCGCTCCACAGCACGGTCGTCAGCGCCTCGGTGTCGCAGACCAACCACTTCCCTTCCCCCGGCAACTTGTCACGTACTAGGTGACATTCGGCGGCGGCCGCGTCCTCGCGCCGCCACTGCTCACGGGCGATGCCGGGTATGTCGGCCGCCGTGATCCCGCCCCGCGCGTCCCAGAATTCTCGCGCATACTCCTCCACCAGCGGCGCGGAAAAATGCGCGGCCAGCCGCCGGGCCAGGGTCGTCTTGCCGGTCGATTCCGGTCCGTACACCGCGATGCGCAGGGGGAAGGTCATGTCTCAAAACCAGCAGACCCGGCGGAGAAACCGCCGAGGCCCACAGCAGCACACAGCGGCGTCGTCGGCGCCGTGCTTGGTGGCAATTGGGCCCACGACCCTGGCCCGACCAGCGGCAGGGCACAACCTTCGGAAAAATGAAAGTTCGCAGTGGAGCGCAGGGTGGACGAGATGAGTGCGTAACCATGTGGGCCCAAACCCCCGGGTTTAGCTCGGGGTCTGATTGCACGGGCTGCATCTGGGTGTGAAGCAGTGTTCATCTGTGGTTACTCGGCTTCCTTCCGGGTCGCCCGCCACTCGCGCCAGCCCCACAGCGCCATCAGCCAAAAAATAAGGTACAGTCCGCTCGTGAGCCGCAAGTCCTTCACCCAGTACACGCCGATCGCCACCGTATTGACCACCAGCCAGGCGGGCCAGTTTTCCAACACCTTGCGGGCCTGCCCCCACTGGGCGATGAGGCTGAAAACCAGAATGAAGGCGTCCCACCAGGGCAGGGCCGCATCCGTGGTGCGGTGCATGAACCAGCCCCAGCCTGCCGTGGCGGCGGCACCCGCCACTACCCAGCCCGCCAGGGCCGCCGCGGTCACCCGCTGGACCGGGGCCGTGCTGTGGGCGGCCTGGTGGGCGCTGCGGGCCCAATGCCACCAGCCATAGGCCTGGATCAGGAAGAAGGCGATTTGCAGCAGGGCGTCGGAATAAAGTTTGGCTTCATAGAAGACCGCAGCGTACACCGCCACCTGCACGAGCCCGACCGGCCACGCCCACAGGTTCTGGCGGATCATCAGCCCCACGCCGATGACGCCCAGCAAGGTGCCGATGATTTCCCCCAAGCTCATACTCCCCCCATGCCGGGAGTTGCCCGGGATGTCGAGAGCCCAACCCGGCGGGGCGACTCACGCGGCTCCTGGACCGGCCAACCGTCGCGCGGTGCCGTGTGCCACCCCTCCGCCCTGCCCGGCGAACATCTTGCCCGCACCCCGGGCATCACGGTGCCGGTCCAGCCAGAAACGCCTCCATCGCCACGCGCGTAACCAGGTGGGTCGCCGCACAGCGCGGACATTGGACCCGGATGGCTTCGTCCTCGCTGAAGAGCCCGGCCAGGCCGCGGCGCGCCACCGGCGCCAAGGCACCGAAAGTCTTCCGCCGGTCGCAAAACGGAACCAGCGTCTTGGGGACAAGCCGCTCCACCTTTTTGTGGCAACCCTCTGCGTCTCCGCGACTCTGCGTGACCCAGCCGGTCGGCTCCGCCCCAGCGCGGCAGCCCGCCTGCCTCTTCGTGTCCTTCGCTTCCTTCGTGTAAAATCGGCTCGGTCATCGGCCTTCGCCTCTGCCTACATGAGGCAATCAGTCCATCGAGCCACGGATGGAAATGCGAAAAGCGCAGATGTCGAATGAGTTGCTTACAAGTATCCCACGTACGCAGAGAATACTTTGAAATAGCATATAATTTGCAATAACAGATTTGATAGGAACGTTTTACGCCGCAACTGGGAGGGGGATTTCCCTTGTGGGATGTGGGTTCTCGCACCTATAGTGCCGGCTATGACAACCAGCCCAAACCGCCCACACTACCGTCTGGGCTTTGGGGGTGGATTCTTTCCCACCGCTGCGTCGTTTTACGGACGCCGCCAGAGAACGGTTCCCGGCCAATGAATGTTTGCACCCAAGGTGCGGTGAGGTGCGGGAGGTTTTTGGGCTGGGTGACGCTCTGTCTGTTCCTGTCGGCCGGGCACGCGCAAGTGGTCGATGTATGGTCCAGCGTCGCCTCCCCGGCCTGGAGCACCGCGGGCAATTGGGGCGGAGGTGTGCCCACGGGTTCCAGCATCGCCACCTTCAACACCAGCGCGTCGCTCCAAACCTCCCTGGTCCTGTCACCTTCCGTGACGGCCGGCTCCCTGGTTTTCTCCAGCTCGGGGGGAGCCAGGGCCTACGCCTTTGATTCTGCCGGCAACGCCAACGCTGACACCCTGACACTCACCGCCGGCATCAACAATGCGGATGCGGCCGGCGTGACGTTTTACAACGCCACCACGCTCGGGGCCAGCCAGACTTGGACCAACACCGGCGGCCCGCTGGTCTTCTCCGGCAATGTCAACCTGGGTTCGGGTTCGACAGGCAACACCCTCACGGTGGCGGGAAGCGGCGTCGTCAACTTCAACGGCACTCTCGCCGACGGCGGCGGTGCGGCGGGCAGCCTGGCTTACTCCGGCACCGGCACCCTGAACCTGGCCGGTGCCAACACCTACACCGGAGCTACCAGCATCAACTCCGGCACTGTCATCATCCAGAATGCCGGTGCCCTGGGCACGTCGGCCAACACCTCCACCACGACGGTGGCCAGCGGCGCCGTCCTCCAGATCGAGGGGAACATCACCACCACTAACGGCGGCACTCTCGTGCTCAACGGCGCCGGCAACGGCCAGGGCGCATTCCAAAACATCAGTGCGAACAATACTTGGAACGGCAACGTCCGGCTCGGCTCCAATGCCACCATCTCCAACGCCACCGCCGGCAACGTGCTTTACGTTGGTGCCGACCCCCTGATCAGCTCGGTGACCCTCGGGAGCAGCACCCTCACGGTGGATGGAGCCGGCAATACCTTCATCAATGCCAACCTCGGCGAGGCGGGTGACACGGGGGGCTTGATCAAAAACGGCACCGGCGACCTCACGCTCTGGGGCTACAATAGCTACTATACCGGCGCCACCGTGGTCAACAGCGGCATGCTGGAACTCACGGTCGGGCCGATGTCCGCCGGCTGGTACGGCATCAACGGGGCGCTGACCATCGGCACCGGTTCCCTCGCCAATCCGGCCACGGTCAACATCTGGTGGCAGGGCTACGACAGTTCCTACCCCTTCAACCTCAGCTTTGCCAACCAGATCTCGCCAAATTCCGTGGTCACGCTGAATGCCGGCGGTACCTTGAACGTGGGAAGCAGCACCACCACCGGCTCCTACGTCATGAACGGAGGTGCGGTTAATATTTATCCCTACCAAATGGTGACCCTGAGCAACGGGATCACCGCCAATGCCAACCTTGCCCATCAGACTTCCCAAATCACTGGTGGCAGTCTCGCTTTGGTCTCCGCCAACACCACCATCAGCGTGGCCCGCGACGCCTCCTTGGCCAGCGACCTGACCATTTCGAGTGATATTTCCGGCGGAGCCATCACCAAGACCGGCGCCGGCATTTTGACCCTGTCGGGCAGCAATTCTTACACCGGAGGCACCACGCTCAATGGCGGCACCCTGCTTGCCAACACCAATTCCGCTCTGGGCCCCGGAACCGTGGCGCTCGTCACCGGGACCCTCGGCTCGACCGCCTCCAGCACCCTGACCAACGCGA
Organism: uncultured Opitutaceae bacterium; assembly: GCA_903885525.1. Taxonomy (GTDB): domain Bacteria; phylum Verrucomicrobiota; class Verrucomicrobiia; order Opitutales; family Opitutaceae; genus Didemnitutus. The sequence goes on along the minus strand of CAISJA010000157.1, from coordinate 4,214 downwards.
TCAGCCTCCAGGGCAATGCCACGCTCTCCGGCCTCACGACCAACGGGACTCTGACCCAGACGGGCGGCAGTTACACCCTCGGCCTGGTCAACGCCACCCAAAGCGGGGCGGTCGCCCTGACCTCTAGCTCGGCTCCCCGGACCCTGACCGTCCAGGTGGATAGCGGCACTTCCACTATCTCGGGCATCATCTCCGATGGCGGGACCGGCTCGGGCCTGACCAAGACGGGGGCTGGGGCCCTGGCCCTTGGTGCCGTCAACACCTACTCCGGGGCTACCACCGTCAACGGCGGCACCCTCCAGCTTACGGTCAACAACGCGATCAGCTCGCTCTCCGCCGTCACTCTCAACAACGGCATCCTCGACCTGAATGGGAAGTCCGATACCATCGGCAACCTCGCCTTCACCAACGGCACGATCAGCTTCGGCACCGGGGCCCCGACCAACACCCTCGTGTTCGCCAACCTGACGTCAGGCACGGGCGTCCTCACCATCAACGGCTGGACCAGCGGCCGCACCGCCTTGGCTGCGACCACGAGCGGGATTGCCGGCTCCCTGCTGGGCCAGATCTACTTCACGGGCATCGGCTCGGGTGCGGTCGAATCTGGCGTCCTGACCAGCACTGGCAACAGCCAGGCGAACGGTTACCTCATCACCCCGAACGCGACATTCCTGACCTGGACCGGCGCGGCGGCTGGCACCAGTCCGGCCTGGGCTGGTGCCAACGGCAGCACCACCAATTGGAACTCCGGCGTTCCGAGCGCCGCGCCAGGGAGCACGCAAAAACTCGACTTCACCGGCACCGGCACGGGCAATTTCCTCGCTCCGCGGATGGACGCCGCTTACTCGGTCAACGCCCTGAGGTTCGACTCCGCCGCTGGTGCCTTCACGCTGGCCCAAGCCGGCAACACCTTGTCCCTCACCGGCGCGATCCCCAGCATCATCCAGCAGTCCGCGGCCAACCAGACCATCAGCGGGGGGACGCTCGCCGTCGGCACCAGCAGCGTCGTGGATGTGAGTGGTGCCGGCAGCCTGACCATCAGCTCGGCGCTCACCGGCAGCGGAGCCCTCTCCAAGCTCAGTGCCGGCACGCTGGCGTTGAGCGGCAACAACAGCGGCTACGGCGGGAGCATTTCTGTCAACGCCGGCACGCTCCAGCTCACCGGCAGCAACGGCGTCCTTGGCACCGGCTCCACCACCGTGCTCACCGGCGCGACGCTCCAGATCAATGCCGGACTCACTTTGGCCAAGTCCCTCACCTTGGCCGGCACCGGAGCCGGCGGGGCCGGTGCCTTGTTTGCCACTCCTGGTGCCGGCGCGACCGCGACCCTGACCGGCCCGCTCTCGCTCCGTGACAATGCCACCATCAGTTCCGGTTCCGGCACACTGGTCCTGGGTGGCCAGATCACCGGAGCCGGCTCTGGACTGACCTTCGCTGGGGCGGGCAACACCACCGTCAGCGGGGCCATCGCTACCGGCACCGGCTCAGTCAGCCTCACGGGCTCGGGCACCACGACCTTTTCCGGCGCGAATACTTACACGGGCCTGACCTCGATCAGCGCCGGCACCCTCAATCTCAACAACTCCGCCCTGCTCGGCGGGCTCACGCTCACCGGCGGGACGGTGAACCTCCAGACCTCCGGCCAGCTCGCCGCCACCTCCACGCTCACGCTCACCGGCGGCACCTTCAACCTCGCCAACCATACGGTGACGGTTGCCAGCCTGACCGGTGCCACCGTCGGCACACTGGCCCTGGGGACCGGCACCTTCACCGTCGCGGGTGCCGGCACTTCCGACTACGCCGGCACCATCACTGGCAGTGGCACCCTCGCCAATACCGGTACAGGCTTGCTGACCCTTTCCCAGAGAAGCACGGGGTTCACCGGTGCCATCAACCTGAGCAACGGTGTCGTCGTCGTGGCCGCCGCCGATGCCACGGGCACGGCCGCGGTGAACGTCTCCGGCACAGGCAATTTTCAGGTGTCGGGCCAGGTCACGCTGGGCAGTAGCTTCAACCTCTCCACCAACGGTGCCGCCACGAACAATGGCGCGATCGAGAGCACCTCCGGCACGAGCACCATCACCGGCAATATTGCCGTCTCCGCCAATTCCCGCATCCAGGCGGACACCTCCAGCTCACTGACTTTCAGCGGGCCGGTCAGTCTGGCTCCCGGCACCACCCTGAACCTCGGCGGCCCCGGCGATCTCATTCTCAATGGGCCGGTTTCAGGTGCCTCTACCACCACCCTCACGAAAGATGGCACCGGCACCCTCGCCTTGGGGGCGGCCAACTCGGGCTTCCTCGGCAACGTGCAGGTCAACGTCGGCACCCTCCAGGCCAACGCGGCCAACTCACTCGCCAATGCCGCCGCCGTCACCATCAACTCTGGCACCATCCTGCAGTCGAACGCTGCCAACGGTCTCTCCACCGGCGCCGCCCTCACGATCAACTCGGGCGGCACCCTCGCCCTGAACGGTGCCAGCGCCACCTTCAGCGGCCTGTTCACCAGCGCAGGGACCATCGCGCTGGGCACCGGCGGCACCCTGACCTTCACCGGCAACCTCGCCAGCATCAATGGGGCGCTCACTGGCACCGGCACGCTGACGCTGGGTGCCGGGGAAACCCTGACCCTTGGCGCCAATTTCAATGACACCGGCCTCAATGTGGTCCTGAACGGCGGCACCCTGAAGCTGAACGGGACCAACGCCATCTTCGGCAACCTGACGGTGAGCGCGAACTCAGTCATCGACTTCGCGCAGCCCGCCGCTTCGATCTTCGAGGTCAACGGGATCGGCATCAGTACCGGCCAGACGCTCACCGTGAACAATTGGTCTGGCCTCGCCAGTTACCTCTACAGCGTGACCGACCCCGGGGTGGCGACCAATCAGATCATTTTTACCGGATACACAGGCACGACCGCGTGGAGCAACTACACTGGTGGCCCCTACAATCAGCACGAAATAATTCCGACTCCCGAGCCTGGCGTCTTCGGGGCCGGCCTGCTGCTGGGTGCCGGTTTGCTGGTCGTCTGGAGGCGCCGGGCGGCCGCCCGCAAAGCGCCCGCAGCCGGCGGCTCGCCAGAGGCCAGGTAGCCAAGCGGGGGGGCAACGCGACCCTCGCGCGCACACCCAGAAGAAAAACCTGGTCCCCTCCCGGCTTGCCCGGACCCTTTCCCCACAGGAAAGGGGAGCATTGTCGACTGGATCCACTCTGCCGAAGATAAGCTGAACGCTTTCTTCCCGAACATCGAGGAGCGCAGCATTCGGAAAGCACCCGCCTCCACGGAGCCCGCAGGGACCCCGCTGCCACTCTCATCCGGACTCCCCGCCGACGGCGCAACCTCCGCGTCAGCGGTTTAGTTCAAGGCGTGACATTGCCCCTGACCCGAAGGCATGTCATACAATATATGACTATTTCCCGGTTCACTCAGCGGGTATCGCTTACCTGCTGAGGGAGCCTGCGCAGGGAGGGGGGCGGAGAGCATCGGGATCGCACGCCTGGCAGCTATGGCAGTGTTTGATCCTGAGATAGCCACAGGCCACCGGAGCGAGAATCGCGGCGGCGACGGGCATGACGGCAGTAGCGGGCAGAACTGGTTTGGCCGAAAACCCGACAGCACCAACAGTAAAGCCAACGGTAGGCCGTAAAAAATATGTAAAACAACAATGATAAGCCATTCGTCTTCAGTGGGCACCCTAACGTTCCGATGACTCCATTTGCCATGCCCATGCCGCCAAGGACAGACCCCAAAATACTGGCCTGCTGGAGAAAAAGAAGCGAATTTCCTTGAATAAAGCAAATGTATTGCAATAAATGCCTGATGCCATGTCAGCCCGCCCAATCTGCCTAAACGTGAGTCGGGGCTTGGGGTTTGCTCCCCGCCCTGGTCGTGCTGCGGATTTTCGATGGATGCCAGCGTACAGCTGCCCGCCGAGGAAAGTCTGTACGCTCGTCACCCACGGTGCGCTCTGGCGCCGGTGGCTGCTGGGCTTGGTGATGTTTTTCTTGTCCTTGTCGGCCGGGCAGGCTGGCGTAGCCAAGGTCGATGTTTGGTCCAGCACGGCGTCCCAGACGTGGAGTACAGCGGGCAACTGGAGCACAGGCGTGCCTACCGCCTCCAGCATCGCCACCTTCAACGCGAGGATCACGCCGCTAAAGACCACCCTGATTTTGTCACCTTCGGTGACAGCTGCCTCTCTGGTTTTCAGTGGTGT
>CAISJA010000156.1 GCA_903885525.1 uncultured Opitutaceae bacterium | reverse complement strand
TGTGCCGGCGGCTCGGTTGTTTTGTTTTTCTTTTTTTCACCCCTGCCTAGTGGCAGATGAAAATCATTCAACCGAGCCACTTTCTTCGCTCAGTTCAGCCGTAGCTGTGGGACGGCTCTGAAAAGAAATGACCCCCTGCCCTCCCATGCCCGCTCCTGCACTCCAAATCGAAAGCCTCCTCGCCGGCCAAGGCGCCGCCCCTGCCCGGGGCGACCTTGTCACCGTACACTACACCGGCTGGCTGACCACCGGCGAAAAATTCGACAGCTCGCGCGACCGCGATGAGCCCTTCGCCTTCGTCCTCGGGGACGGGCAGGTCATCCAGGGCTGGGATCTCGGCGTCGCCACCATGCGGATCGGCGGCAAGGCGAAGCTGACCATCCCCCCGCATCTCGGCTACGGCCCGCGCGGCTACCCCGGCGTCATCCCGCCGAACGCCACGCTCGTCTTCGAGGTCGAACTGCTCGCCATCGCCTGAGTCCGGACATGCTTTTTGTCGCCAACCCCGCGCTGGCTTGATTGCCTGCCCGCATGACCGCTTCTCCCCGCCCCATCCGCCTCCGCTCGGAGCAGATCGAACTGGCCCAGCTCCTCAAGTTCGCCGGCCTCGTCGCGACCGGCGGTGAAGCCAAACAGGCCATCGCCAGCGGCCTCGTCCGGGTCAACGGCACGGTCGAAACCCAGCGGAGCAAAAAGATCAGGTCCGGCGACCACGTCGCCTACGAGGGCCAGCTCCTCCTCGTGCAGACCGGCGGGTGATCCGCACCCGTCGGATTCCAGCCCGACCTCCGCCACAACGCCCCAAATCCTGGCCCGGCAGCCGCCCGGATACTTGTCATACAATATATGACATGTTTCCGATCGGAACCATCCTGCTGCTTGCTCCGGACGGGGGGGCGGCCAGCGGCTAGCTTGGCTGCTGCAGGTAGTTTTCCCGCCGCGATCCGCTCCGGCCGCGCGGCTTGGTCCGATCCTCCGGTGCCTTGTAGGCCCGGTGCCGGTAGCCCTGACGGTGCGGGTCGGCCGCGCACCGGAGCTGAAAATCCTGCATCCGCTGGAAAAGGCCCAGCAGCTGTCCCGGCAGGGCATAAGTGTCCAGCCCGGCTTGTTCCAACGTCAGCAGCAGTTCGTGCGTTGCTTCCAGCGTCGAAAGGCAGCCTTCCTGCGGCTGCTGCTTGATCACGTACCGGCTGGGCGCAGCCGGCGTGAACATGAGGCGCGGCAGGCGCTGCAGGCCCGGACTCTGCCGCAGCATCTTCCGCGCCCCGCTCCAGGTGGCGTCCAGCATCACCACCAGGAGCCTGCGCTGAAGGAGCAGGTCCCGGAGCGCCTGCAACGTGGCGGGTGCCGTCCCCTGCCGCGCTCCGTCTGCGGCCCCCGGGCCGTCGGTTCCGGTCCTGAGCTCCCGGTTCGCCGCCGCCTCGGACAGATTCAACGCCTCCCGTCCCGGATAGAGGAGCACGGGGTAATACCGCGGGTCGGCCAGCAGGTCCCGCACCTCCGCGTGGGCATCGAAGGCCTGGCCCATGAAAATCTGGCTGTTCGGCAGACACAGGTGGGTGAGCCGGCCGGTCCCGGCCTTTTCCTGCTTGAACTCCTTCGGGTGCATCAAAAACGCAAAACGGGTCCTCGTCTCCATCGGCACGATGGTCGCACACCAGCAAAGCGGTTTCGGCCAGAAGCAGCGGTAGCACATTTCGCGGGCCATGCCGTCAGCGAAAGGCCACCGCCGCCCGGCGCAAGACAGATGCGAATGGTGCGCGAAGTTTCGGGCGGCGGCTCCCTGTCCGTGTGCCCCGGCCTTCATCCGTGGTTTTGCCCTCCCCGCCATCCAGGCTTGTCACCAAGGGAGGCAAGCCGCGTTGTGCAGGGGTGCCCGCCGCGCTTGCTGCTCCCCTCGCCCCCCTGCCCGGTTCCCCCGAAACCGGCCTCGTGCTGGATCGCTTCCTCGCCGTCATGGCGGAGCGCGGCCTGACCCTCTACCCGGAGCAGGAGGAGGCCATCCTCGCCCTGCTCGACGGCCAGAACGTGATCCTCAACACCCCGACCGGTTCGGGCAAATCCCTCGTCGCCGCCGCCTTTCACTTCCAGGCCCTGTGTGCGCGGCAACGCTCCGTCTACACCTGCCCCATCAAGGCGCTGGTGAACGAGAAATTCCTCAGCCTCTGCCGCGACTTCGGCCCGGAAAACGTGGGGATGATGACCGGCGACGCCTCGGTCAACCCCCAGGCCCCCGTCCTCTGCTGCACCGCGGAAATCCTGGCCAACCTCGCCTTGCATCGCGGCGACCGCGCCGAGATCGGGGCGGTGATCATGGATGAGTTTCATTACTACTCCGACGCCGAGCGTGGCTACGCCTGGCAGGTGCCGCTGCTCACCCTCCCGCAGTCCCGCTTCCTGCTCATGTCGGCCACCCTGGGTGCCACGGAGTTCTTCGAGCGGGAGCTGACCAAGCTGACCGGTGCCCCCTCCACGACCGTCCGCAGCGACCGCCGCCCGGTGCCCTTGAGCTTCGAGTATTCCGAGACGCCGCTGCCGGAACGGCTCGACCAGCTCCTGCGCGAGCAGCGCGCCCCGGTCTATCTCGTGCACTTCACGCAGCGCGCGGCCGCCGAGGCCGCCCAGGCGCTCATGAGCCTGAACGTCTGCACCAAGGAGGAGAAGGCCGCCCTCGCAGCCGAATTGGCCGGCGTAAAATTCAACAGCCCGTACGGCAAGGACATGAAACGCTGGCTCCGCCACGGGCTCGGCGTCCACCATGCCGGCCTGCTGCCGAAGTACCGCATCCTCGTCGAGCAGCTCGCCCAAAAGGGCCTGCTCAAACTCATCTGCGGGACCGACACCCTCGGCGTCGGCATCAACGTCCCCATCCGCACCGTCGTCTTCACCCAGCTCTTCAAGTACGACGGCCAGAAATCCGCGATTCTCAGCGTCCGCGATTTCCGTCAGGTCGCCGGTCGCGCGGGCCGCGCCGGCTACGACGCCCAGGGCTATGTGGTCGTGCAGGCCCCGGAGCACGTCATCGAAAACCAGCGGGCCGAGGCCAAGGCCGCCGCCGACCCGGCAAAGCGGAAAAAACTTGTCAAACAACAGGCTCCCGAAGGCTCGGTCGGGTGGGATGAAAAAACCTTCGGGAAGCTGATGGCCGCCGCGCCGGAGGAGCTGGTGTCGCGCTTCACCGTTTCCCATGGCATGCTGCTCCTCCTGCTCAGCCGCGACTCCGACGGCTGCCGGGCCGTGCAGCGGCTCATTCACGCCTGCCACGAGACCCCGGCCAAGAAAGCCGCCCTGCGCCGGCGGGCCTGGCAGCTTTTCCGCGCCCTGCTCGACCGGAAGATCGTGGAGATCATCCCGCGCCGGCCGTCGGGCCGCCGGCTCCAGGTCAACGTCGAGCTACAGGAGGATTTTTCCCTGCATCAGGCGCTCTCGCTCTACCTCCTCGACACCCTGCCCCAACTCGACCGGGCCAGCCCGGACTACCCGTTCGACGTCCTCACGCTCTGCGAGGCCATTGTCGAGGACCCGGAGCAGATCCTGCGCCGGCAGATCGACGCCCTGAAAACCGAGAAGCTGATGGAGCTGAAAGCGGCCGGCGTACCGTACGACGAGCGGATGGAGAAACTGGAGGAAATCACCGAACACCCGAAGCCGCTCCGCGACTTCCTCTACACCACCTTCAACACCTTCGCCGCCGCCCACCCGTGGATCGGCCAGGAAAATGTGCGCCCCAAGTCGATCGCCCGGGAGATGTTCGAGCGGTATCGGTCGTTCGCCGACTATGTCCGCGACTACGGCCTGGAACGCAGCGAGGGCTTGCTGCTCCGCCACCTCATGCAGGCCTGGAAGGTGCTCTCCCAGACCGTGCCCGACGGGGCCAAGACCGAGGCGGTGATCGAGATGGAGGACTATTTCCGTGAACTGATCCGCGGCATCGACTCCAGCCTGCTCGAGGAGTGGGAGCGGCTGCGCAACCCCGGCTTCGTCACCGCCGAGGCGGCCGACAAGCCGGCGCGGCCCGCCACCTTCGATCTCACGCGCGATGCCGCCGCCTTCCGTCGGCTCATCCGCACCTCGATCCTCGGCTTTTTGCAGGATATCGCCTCCCGTGATTGGGAGGCCGCGGCGGCCAGGCTGCAGTTGCCTGAGGCCGACCCCGGTGCCACGCCGGAGGCCGTCCGTCTCGCCCTGGCGCGCCGGCTGGAACGGGAGTTTCTCCCCTACTTCGAAGCGCGCGGCCGCTTCCGGCTCGACCCGGAGGGCCGGTCCGTCGTGCACACGCACTTCGATGCACCTGGCGCAGCCAGTGCCGGGTCCGGCGTAGAATGGCCGGTGGGCCAGGTCCTCATCGACCCGGCAGGGCAGAACGATTGGGAAGCAGACTTCACCGTCCCACTCGCCGCCTCCCGCGCAGAAAACGCCGTCGTCCTCCGCTATGAAACCGTCCGCGTGATCGGGTCAGCCTGAACGGCGGTTGGGCTGGGGCCGGTGGACACGCGGGCTCCCCCCGGGAGACCGGTTGGCTTCGGGGATTCACGGCGGCCTGGGGTTGGCATCGGTTCCAGCCTGCTCCAGTAGCAATGCTCACGGGCCCCCATGCCGTACTGCTCAGCCTCGGCTCGCCCGCAAATGCCTTTGACGGTCCCCCGTCGGCCACTTAGGTAGCAGGTTCCCGTTTCGGAGGCGGCGTCCTGCCAGAAAAGCCCGTCCTCACCCCGCTCGCATCCCACAACTCCCTGCCGTCCCCGGCCACGATCACCCTCACTCCCACGATTTTCCCATGTCCGCCCACCCTACCATCATCTACACCAAGACTGACGAAGCCCCGGCGCTCGCCACCTATTCCTTGCTGCCGATTGTCCAGGCTTTCACCAAGCATGCCGGCCTCAACGTGGAGACGCGCGACATCTCCCTGGCCGGGCGCATCCTGGCCAATTTCCCGGAAAAACTCGCCGAGTCGCAACGCCTCGGCGACCACCTCGCCGAATTGGGTGCGCTCACGCTCCAGCCCGAAGCCAACATCATCAAACTGCCCAACATCAGCGCCTCGGTCCCGCAGCTGAAGGAAGCCATCGCCGAGCTTCAGGGCCAGGGCTATGCCGTGCCGGACTACCCCGAGAACCCCAAGAACGACGCCGAGAAGGACGCCAAGGCCCGTTACGACAAGGTCAAGGGCAGCGCCGTCAACCCCGTCCTCCGCGAAG
>CAISJA010000155.1 GCA_903885525.1 uncultured Opitutaceae bacterium | reverse complement strand
GCCGGCTTCTAGGAGCGGCACGAGGCCGTCGATCACCGCGTCGGTGGCCTGGCCGGCCTGGACGAGGATGACCAGTTTGCGGGGCCGGCGGAGGGAGGCGACGAACTCGGCGAGGGTGGAGGTGGCCACCAGGCCGCCCGGGGTGGACGGGTTGTCCCGCACAAATTTGAGCGTCTTTTCCGTGGTCCGGTTGAAGACGCTGATGCGGAAGCCGTGGTCGGCGATGTTGAGGGCGAGGTTCTGGCCCATGACGGCCAGGCCGATGAGGCCGATTTCGGAGAGAGGGTTGTTCATGCGAGGATTTGCTTCCGAAGTGCACCCTGACAGCCGGAAACGCGAGGAAAAGCGGTATTCTCCGGGGGGGATTTATGACGGCCCCGGCGGAAGATTTTTCTGCGGATCTGACCCGCGGCGACCCGGTCCCTTCCCTTGCCGGGACCGGGAGGAGGCCGCGGGCGGCGGGCGGGACGCAGGGCCGAGGCTCCGAAAGATTCCGGCCCGGACGCCGCTTTTCCGGATTCACACTTGGTCCTTTCGCGCTCACTGATCATTTCCACCATGCAGTTTGCCCGACCCAACGCCGATGTCTACGTGCCTGCCGGCGGCGATCCCGCCGCCGCCCTGGCCCGCGTCACGCACCTGTGTGTGGCGGCGCACCAGGATGACATCGAGATCATGGCCCAGGCGGGCATCAGCGACTGTCTCGACCAGCCCGGGAAGGCTTTTGGCGGCGTGGTGGTGACGGACGGCGCCGGTTCCCCGCGCACCGGCGCCTACGCCCACCTGACCGACGGGCAGATGCGGGAGGTCCGCCGCGAGGAGCAGCGGGCTGCCGCCCGGCTCGGCCACTACGCGATCCAGCTCCAGCTCGCCCACTCCAGCGCGGAGGTGAAAAAGCCGGGGGCCGCTGCCGTGGTGTCGGATCTGGTGCAGTTATTTTTCGGCTGCCGTCCCGAGGTCGTGTACCTGCACCAGCCCGCCGACAAGCACGACACTCACGTCGCCGTACTGCTCCGCTGCCTGGAGGCGTTGCGCCGGCTGCCGGCCGACCGGCAGCCGGTCCGCGTCCTCGGCTGCGAGGTCTGGCGCGACCTCGACTGGGTGGTGGACGACGAGAAGGTGGCGCTCGATTCCGGCCGCCACCCCGAGCTGGCGGCGAAGCTCCTGCTCGCCTTTGATTCCCAGATTGCGGGGGGCAAACGCTACGATCTCGCCACCCTGGGACGCCGCGCCGCGAACGCGACCTTCGCCACTTCGCATGCCACGGACCGGCTGGCGGGGATCACCTGGGCCGTCGACCTCACGCCGTTGGTGCGCGATCCCGGGCTCGGTGTGGCCGAGTATGCGGCCGGCCTGACCGCGCGGCTGCAGGCCGATGTCGTCCGCCGCCTGCAATCCTTTGCCTGAACGGCGGGAGCCCCCCGGCCCGCTCCGGCGGGTCTCAGGATTTCGGGCTCGCAGAGGGGAGGGCCTGCCCTCGGTCTGCCGCACGGTGATGGTGCCGTTCATGGTGGCGAGGGAGATGTCGATGCCGCCGCCGTTCACGCTGTTCACATCGATGTCGCCATCGACGTTCTCGACCAGGACATTGCCGTCGGTCTCGGTGCGGAGCGGGAGTGGAGGTGAGGAGGGGAAAACGGCGGGAAGCGGCGGGGGTGGGAACCGGGAAAACAGCGGAGAGGGCGATGGACATGGGGAGGGGGCAGGGAT
>CAISJA010000154.1 GCA_903885525.1 uncultured Opitutaceae bacterium | reverse complement strand
TCTATACTCCTCAGTCCCTCGAATTCTGGTTCGGCCGCCTGGAGGCGGAGTGGGAGAAACATTTCGACCCCGTGCAGGTGGAGCGCGGGCACGAGATGTACCGGAACAGTGAAATCCGCGAAATCGAACTCGGCGCGCGCGATGCCATCGTCCACCGCCGGGTCGAGAAGAAGGAGGAGTACGCGGTCATCGAGTGGGACGGGGACGGGCTGCGGGTGCGTTCCTCGACGACGGATGCCGCCATGGCCCAGGCGATTGCGGTGGCCGGCCTGCATGAGATCGAGGAGCTGGTGGCGGATGAGATGACCTCCCGTCTGCCGCCGCCGGGGCTGGCTGTGCCCGCGCCGGAGCGCGCGGCCCACGGCGGCGCCGAGACCAGCGGCCACGCCCACAGCCCCGAGGCCGCCCGGGCCGAAGGACCGACGCGCGACCTGCTGCTCAGTTTCACGGCCACGGCTGACGGGCTGGTTTTTCTGGCCTACTGGAAGCAGGCCAAGCACCGCATCCCGGCGCTCGGCAACACCTCGATCCATCCCACCGCGGCGGAGCGCGCCAAGCTCATCGCGCTCGCGACCTACGCCCGCAAGGCCCATTTCCGCTACAACCAGACCACCCATGCCTACGCCATGGAGTCGCTGGCGGACATCCCCAGTTTCCTGCGCGACGTCCTGCCGCACTGGAAAAAACAATTCGGCGTCGAGCTCGATGTCCGGGTCGACGCCCTGAAGCTTGGCGCCCGCACGCTCGAAGTGGAGGCCGTGGCCGACCGCCGGGGCGACGCCGGGCTGAATCTGCGCTGGATCTTCCGCGCCGGGGAAAAGCTGCTCACCGAGGAGCAGGCCGACGCCCTGCTCAAGCACGGCCGCTCCCCCCTGCTGATGCCCGACCTCGGCATCCTGACGCTGACGCAGGAGAAATGGGATTCCCTGCACCAGTGGCGGCGCGACCTCGAAGAGGTGCAGAGCGGCGGCACCCTCCCGCCCTACCTGGTCTTTTCCCTCTTCAACGACCACCGGATCAAGGTCACGCTCGGCGCCGAGATCGAGGCCTGGCGCCAGAAGGTGTTGACGCCGCCGGAGACGCCGCCCGCGCTGCCCGACTTCCTGCGCCAGTACCAGCGCCGTGGCGTCGAATGGATGCATCACCTCGGCGAGACCGGCTGCCACGGCCTGCTGGCCGACGAGATGGGCCTGGGCAAGACCGCGCAGGTCATCGCCCTCTTTCGCGCCCGTCCGATGCCCGCGCACCGGCACCTGGTCGTCTGTCCGGCCAGCGTCGTGCCGGTCTGGCGCGAAGAGATCGCCCGCTTCCATCCCGAGGCGAAGGTGGCCATCCTGAAATCCGGCAACGATTTCACCACCAACCCCGGCCCCGTCATCTGGCTCGCCAGCTTCACCCAGTTGCGCAAGCACCGCGCGCTGCTCGACGGCACGGCGTTCGGCCATGCGGTGCTCGACGAAGGGCAGTTCATCAAGAACCCGGACGCCAAGGTCACCCAGGCCTGCTTTGCCATCCGGGCGCAGCACCGGCTGGTGCTCACCGGCACGCCGCTGGAGAACCGCCAGCTCGACCTGTGGTCGATCTTCCGCTACCTGCTGCCCGGCCTGCTCGGCTCCCGGGCGAGTTTCGAGTCCATGCTGGTGCAGGACCACGAGGGCACCATGCGCCGGTTCCGGCAGCAGCTCGCGCCCTTCCTCCTGCGCCGGACCAAGAACGAAGTGGCCACAGAGCTGCCGCCCAAGGTCGAAATGGACCTACTCTGCCCGCTCACCGAGGTGCAGCGCGCCGAGTACGCCCGCATCTGCCGCGAGGGACTCGCCCGCCTCGGCGAGGACATCGGCGTCGCGCTCCGCGAAAAATCCTTCGGCTTCCTCGCGCTGCTGACCCGCCTGCGGCAGGTCTGCTGCGATCCCGACCTGCTGCCATGGCTGAACGCCCCGCTGCACGACAGCGGCAAGCTCCAGTTGTTGATCGAGAAGCTGGCGGAGATCGTGGGCAGCGGCCACAAGGTCGTGATCTTTTCCCAATTCGTCACGCTGCTCGACCGCGTGCGCAACGCCCTCGTCACCCACTACCCGGACCTGCCCCGCTACGAGATCACCGGCATGACGCTCGACCGGCAGAAGCCGGTGGCCCAGTTCCAGACCGCGTCGGGGGCGGCCGTGATGCTCGTCAGCCTGAAGGCGGCCGGCACCGGCATCACGCTGCACGCCGCCGACTACGTCTTCCTGCTCGACCCGTGGTGGAACCCGGCGGTGGAGGAGCAGGCCATCGACCGCGTGCACCGCATCGGCCAGACCAACACGGTGTTCGTCTACCGCATGGTCACCGCCGGCACGATCGAGGAGCGCATCCAGACCCTGAAAGCCGGCAAGAAGGCGCTGTTCCAGCAGGTGGTCGGCCAGGCCACGGGCGACTTAGAGTGGACGAAGCACTTCCAGTCCTTGCAAAGCCTGATCCAGTTGTCGGCGGTGGAGACGGCCGACGCCGAGTTGCAGAACCCCTCGGTGGCGCGCCCCGTTCCGCTGCCCGGCTGAGGGCGGTCGCCGGAGGCGGGGTGCGGCTTCCGGCTGCGGGCCGCCCTGGGTTCATTCGGCTGCGCGCGTGGGGGCGATTTCAGCCCGGGCCGGAGGGCCGGTGATGCGGCTGGGCGCGTTCTGGCATGGGCATGGCGCGGCCGGCGGGAGAGGGGGCGCAGGAGCCGGGGCGCTTTTCCCGGTTTGTCACACAGCCGTCACGAAACCGTCACAATCGTCCGGTAAGGTGGGAGGGTGCCGGCATTCAATCCGGCGCAACCTAACTCCACCACACCACACCATGTTCACTCTGAAATCCAAACTGCTGGGCGCCGCCGCCGCCCTACTTTGCGCCGGTACCGCCTTTGCCCAGGACAGCGGCCCCCTGCTTGACCTGCTCGTCAAGAAGGGCGTGCTTAACGACCAGGAAGCCGAGACCCTGCGCGCCGACCTGACGCGCGAGTCCAACGCCGCGCTTTACTCGGCCATCGCCGGGGGCAAGAGCACCCACAGCCTGACACTTTCGGGCCGCATCCAAGTCCAGTACGCCGGCCTCGGGGCCAGCGTCACCGGGCAGGCCGCCAACCCGGTCTCGACGGCCCATTTTTTCCTCCGTCGCGTGTATCTCGGGGTCAAGGCCCAGTACGGCGAGGGCTGGTCCAGCAACATCAATTACGATTTTGCCGGCTCCACCTTCGATGCCGCCACGATCAGCTGGCGCAAGAATGATGCCCTCACGGTCGACATCGGTTTCCGCAAGGTGCCCTTCGGGCTCGAAGAATACTTCACCTCCGCCCTCGACCTGAAGGCGATCGAGCGTTCTCCCGCCAACCGGTACTTTGTCGAGAGCAACAATGGCCGCCGCCTCGGTGCCGGCTCCTACCGCATCGGTGCTTATGCCGGCGGCAAGCTCAGCAACGGATTCTTTTACAACGTCGCCATCACGAATCCCGAGCGCGATGAGTCCGTGGCCGGTGTTTCCAGCGCGGGTACGGCCACCAACAACAGTCTCTCCTACTGGGGCAATGCCGGCTATCGCGGCAAGCTGCAGGGCGGTTGGAACTATGCGGTCGCCGGCTCCTTCGGCGTTCTGCCCGACCAGGGCGGCCCCGCCGCCACCGGCCTCGGCAAGGGCGACAGCATCAATGTCTATTCGCTCTGGACCACGGTCACCAACGGCGCCTTCGACTTCGAGGCCGAGTACCTCGATGGCACCGATCAGCATGGCGTGTCGGCCACCCAGGATGCCAAGCCCAAGGGCTTCTGGATCCAGCCGGCCTACAAGATCACTCCCACGCTGGAGGCGGTCGTGCGCTATTCCGAAATCTATGCCGGTCGCCGCGGTGTGACCATCAGCGACGGCACCCGCTCGGCCCCGAGCACCGCCGCCATGAAGTCGGCCAACGAGTGGTACTACGGCTTTAGCTACCTCTTCCGCGGCAATGAGACCAAATTCCAGATCGGCTACGTCCACGCCGAGTCGAAGGACGCCCTCACCGGTGCCTCCGCCTCCGCCAAGTCGGACGGCATCCGTTCCCAGATGCAGGTCAACTTCTGATCTGCCCGCCCGCTTGCCTCCTCCCATGAAAAACATCCTCCTCCTCGCCGCGGTCTTCGCCGCCGCCGCCACCTCCCTCCCGGCGCAGAAGCTCGTCATCAAGGGCTCCGACACCCTCGGGGCCAAGCTCGTCCCGATGCTCGCCGAAGACTACAAGGCCCGGAATCCCGGCGTGACCTTTGAGATCGCCGCGGAAGGCTCCACCACCGGCATTGCCGCCATCATCGACGGCACGGCCCAGATCGGTATGTCCTCCCGCCGCGCCAAGCCCACGGAAGTCTCCGCCGGCACCGCCAAGGGCGTGACGCTCAAGCCCACGATCGTAGCGTACGATGGCATCGGGGTGATCGTCCACGGCGGCAGTGCGGTCGCCGCCCTGACCAAGCGTCAGGTCCAGCAGATATTCACCGGTGAAGTCACCGACTGGTCCCAGGTGGGCGGCGCGCCGGGCCCGATCTCCGTCTACACCCGCAACACCTCCTCCGGCACCTACTCCGATTTCAAGGAGCTGGCCATGAGCAAGCGCGACTACGCGCCCTCCTCCCAGAAGATGGCCGGCAACGAGCAGATCGCCGCCGAGGTCGCCAAGAATCCGAACGGCATCGGTTATGTCGGCCTCGCCTACCTGACCGACCCGGGGATCAAGACCGTGTCGATCGAAGGCGTGGTGCCGTCGGAAGATGCCGTGGTGGCCCACAAATATCCCTACGCCCGCCCGACGTTCTACTACACGAATGGCGACGCCCAGGGTGAAGCCGCCAAGTTCCTGGAGTTCACGCTCAGCGACGCGGGCCAGCGCATCGTCCGCAAGGTCGGATTTGTGCCGGTCCATCCGTTGAACTGAGTTGCGCTCCGTCCCTCGTTTGACTGAATCCACGCCCGCAGTTCCCACGGACTGCGGGCGTCTTTTTACGCAACTGTAACCTGCGCCCATTGACCGGCCCCGGCCGGGTTTAACACTGCTGCCCTCGCATGTCCGCTCCCACCGCCCTCGCCGCTCCAGTCCGCCGGTCCACCCGGGAGGTGCTGCTCACGCGCCGGCGCGGCCGCTTTTTCGGGCTGACGCTGGACGGTCTGGCCAAGGTGGTCTTCCAGGCCAATGCGGCGGTGTCGATCATCGTCTTGGCGCTCATCACCTTCACGATCTTCCGCGACGCCGTAGATTTCATCCCGCAGAACCGGAAAAACCTCCAGATTTACCGGCTGGCCGGCTTGGAGTATGTCGACCTGCTCCGGCGCCCGGTCGAGGATTACTCCGCCCTGAACCGGGAACTCGGGTCGATCCGCAACGCCGAGATGGAGAGCCTGCGCGGCCAGGGCCTGACGCCCGCCGCCGGCGCCGCCCGGCTGGCCGGGTTCGACCGGTTTGCCAATCAGGTGGGCGAGGCCATCGCCCCGCATGAGGCCATGCTCGGCACCCTCACGGAAATGGCCACCTCCCTGAAGGAGCGGCAAAAGGTTTCCCAGGACCTGACCGAGGCCCGCCGAAACCTTAGCCAGGCCCTGCATACCGCCGCCCCCGCGCAGGCGGCCGAGCTGCTCCGGCAGCTGGGTGCCATCGTCGTGGAGGAGATCAACTACCAGACCGAAGTGCAGCCCATGCGGGCCATGCTGCCGGACCTCAAGGCCGCCAACCAGGAGCTGCAGGTCCGGCTGACGGCGCTGGCGGACGAGACACCCGCTTTCGATGCGATTCCCATCCAGCGGCGCCTGACCCGCCTGTCCGGCCTGCTCCGCCGGTTTCCCGGGGACCTCCGCACCGCCGCCGAGGGCATGGAGAACTGGGACCAGGCCAAGCCCGTGTCGTGGTGGGAGTCGACCCATGCCTTTCTGTTTGGCCAGGAATGGATCACGGCGAGCTTCTGGCAGGACTGGTACGGGGTGCTGCCGCTCCTCTCCGGTTCGCTGTTGATTTCCGCCCTGGCCCTGGCGCTGGCGATCCCGCTCGGCGTCTCCGCCGCGGTCTATGTCAACCAGGTCGCCCGGCCCATGGAGCAGAAGATCATCAAGCCGGCGATCGAGTTCATCGCCGCCATCCCCAGCGTGGTGCTCGGTTTCTTCGGCATCGCGATCCTCGGTGAAACCCTCCGCCGGGTCTCCCTGCTGCCCGCCCTCTCCTGGTTCCCGGGCTTCCCCATGGCCGAGCGGCTAAACGCCACCACGGCGGCCTGCCTGCTCGCCTTCATGGCGGTGCCGACGATCTTCTCGCTGGCGGAGGATGCGCTGAACAACGTGCCCCGCTCCTTCCCGGAGGCCTCGCTCGCCATGGGGGCCACGCGCCTGCAGACCCTCCTCCACATCATCCTGCCCGCCGCGTTGTCCGGCATCATGGCGGCCATCCTGCTCGGGCTCGGCCGCGTGATCGGCGAGACGATGGTCGTGCTGCTTTGCGCCGGCAACCGCATCCAGACGCCGGATTTCAGCGCCGGGTTCGGAGCCTTTTTTCAGCCCGTGCATACCATGACCGGGATCATCGCCCAGGAAATGGGCG
>CAISJA010000153.1 GCA_903885525.1 uncultured Opitutaceae bacterium | reverse complement strand
CTCCACCAATCCGCGCGTGACCGAGATCGGCGACTGCATCTTCCGCGTCTGCTTCATCGACCCGTTCCAAGGTGCCGCGCTGGCCAAATTCGCCCGCGGGACCCTCCGGGTCACCCGCGTGGCCCTGATCACCCCGGTGGACAACGCCTACAGTGTCGGCATCGCCCGGGTCTTCCGGGAAAAATTCACCGGCGGCGGCGGCCTCATCGTGGCCGACCTGAAGCACAGCGAGGGGGACAAGGACTTCCGCGCCCAGCTCACCGCCGCCCGCGCCGCCGGCGCCGAGGCCATCTTCCACACCGGCAACTACACCGAGGGCGCCCTCCTCTGCGTGCAGGCCCGCCAGCTCGGCTTCACCGGCCCGCTCTTCGGCGGGGATGCCTGGGACGCCCCGCAGCTCATCGGCATCGGGGGCGCCGCCGTCGAGGGTGCCTGCTACTCCACCCATGCCTCCCCCGAGTCGCCCGAGCCGGAAATGCGGAACTTTGTCGCAAAGTTCCGCGCCCGCTGGGGCGAAACGCCGGACAGCATCGCCGCACTCGGCTACGACGCCGCCAGGCTGCTGGTGGACGCCCTGGCCCGCGCCGGCACCACGGACCGCGGCCCGCTCCGCGCCGCGATCGCCGCCACCCAGGATTTCCCCGGCGTCACCGGCCGCATCACCCTCGACGCCCAGCGCAACGCCACCAAGCCCGCCGTCATCCTGGCGGTCAGGGAGGGGAAGTTCCGCTTCGTCGAGACGGTGGTGCCGTAAGTGGCCGGCCGGAGGGCACGCCGCCGGCGGCCGGCCTCGGCGAGATCTTCCTTTCCCACTGGTCCCGCCCGCTCCACGCTCAGTCCCCAGTTCCAACCTGTCCGGCCCGCCTTGACCGAATTCCTCCAACAGCTGCTGAACGGCCTCTCCCTCGGGGCGATCTTTGCCCTCCTCGCCCTGGGCTACACGATGGTGTACGGCGTGCTGCGGTTCATCAACTTTGCCCACAGCGACATTTTCATGGTCGGTGCCTACCTCGGCTACTACGCCGCCCGGCTGGTGCCCGCCCACAGCATCTGGGGCGGCCTCACGGTGCTGGCCCTGGCGATGCTCGCCTGCGCCGCCCTGGGCGTGCTGATCGAGCGCTTCGCCTACCGCCCCCTGCGCGGCTCCGCCACGCTCAACGTCCTCATCACCGCCATCGGCGTCTCCCTGCTGCTGGAGAACACCGGCCAGCAGGTCTGCGGAGCCACCCCGCGCCCCTTCCCCGAACTTTTCCCCGTCCGCACCTACAGCCTCGGGGGCGTCTTCATCTCCAGCAACCAGCTCGTGGTCATCGGCCTCACGCTCGCCCTCCTCTTCGCCCTGCGCCATGTCGTCCTGCGCACGAAGATCGGCACCGCGATGCGGGCCGTGGCGCTCAACCGGCAGGCCGCCTCGCTCGTCGGCATCGACAATGATCGGGTGATCTCGTTCACCTTCGCGTTGGGCTCCGCGCTGGCCGCCGCCGGCGGCATCCTCTATGCGCTCAACGACCCGTCGATCGACCCGCTCATGGGCGTGCTGCCCGGTCTGAAGGCGTTCGTGGCGGCCGTCCTCGGCGGCATCGGCAACCTCCCCGGCGCCGCGCTCGGCGGCCTGCTCCTGGGCGTGGTCGAGACCTTCGTCGGCG
>CAISJA010000152.1 GCA_903885525.1 uncultured Opitutaceae bacterium | reverse complement strand
TGGCTGGCTCACCATTCTCCTCATGTCACCCGTCCGCGTCCGTTTCGCCCCCAGCCCGACCGGCTTCTTCCACATCGGCAGCGCCCGTACGGCGCTCTTCAACTGGCTGTACGCCCGGCACACGGGCGGGACCTTCATCCTGCGCATCGAGGACACCGACCAAGCCCGCAACCGCGAGGAATACCTGCGGCTGATCTACGACAGCCTCACCTGGCTCGGTCTGGACTGGGATGAGGGTCCAAATCCCGACGGCGCTGGCGAGCGCGGCCACTTCGGCCCTTACCGCCAGAGCCAGCGGTCGGCGCTTTATACCGGCTACAAGCACCGCTTGCTGGAAACGGGCCGGGCCTACGAGAAGGATGGAGCGGTCTGGTTCCGCCTGCTGGGCGAGCGGTACCGGGTCTTCGACGACCACCGCCAAAAGGAGGTCGAGAAGGTGAAGGGCGCCCCGGTGGTGATCAACGACCTCATCCGCGGGCGGGTCGAGCGCCGGGAGGACGAGGACTTCGTGATCTTCCGCTCCGACGGCAACCCGGTGTTCCATTTTGTGAACGTGGTGGACGACATCACGATGCAGGTCTCGCACGTCATCCGTGGCGAAGACCACCTTTCAAACACGAGCAAGCATGTGCTCTTGTACGAGGGTTTTGGGGTCACGCCCCCCGCCTTCGCCCACATCCCGCTCATCCTCAAGTCGCCGGAGATGGGGCAGGGCAAGATGAGCAAACGGGACCGGGGTGCGCTGATCGAGGAATACCAGCAACGCCGCTTCCTGCCCGAGGCACTGGTCAACTACCTCTCCCAGCTCGGCTGGAATCCCGGCGACGACCGCGAGAAAATGCCGCTGGCTGACATCATCCGGCTCTTTGACCTGCCCGGGGTCAATCAGTCCAACGCCAGGTTCGACGCCAGGAAGCTGGCGCACCTGAACATGACGTACCTGCTGGAGCAGCCGGCGGAGAAGTTTGCCGCGCTGGCCCGGGCGTATTTCACCACCCAGCCCAACGGAGCTGCGGCCCTGGCCGATGCGGCCTATTTCCAAAAAGTCCTGGCGCTCGCCCAGCCGAAAATCAAATCCATCGACGAGCTCGGTGCCTACACCGGCTATTTCTTCACCGATGAATTTGCGACCGACCCGAAGGTGAGGGAGAAGGTCATGGCGAAGGGCGACCCGCAGGCCCGCCTTGCCGAACTGATCGCCGCCTTGCCCGCCCTGGACTTTTCGAGCGACATTGCGGTCGAGGCCGGCCTCAAGGCGCTGGCGGAATCCCACGGGCTCGGCTTCGGCGACTATCAGGCTGTCGCGCGGCTGGCCGTCAGCGGCACGAACGCCGGTCCCAGCCTCACCGCCCTCTTCCGTGTCCTCGGCCAGGACCGCGTGCTCGCCCGCTTGCAGCGGCTGCAGGCGCAGGCTTGAGCCACCGATGCGCTGCGCGGGACCGTCCCGCGGACGGAGGCCGGTCGGCCTCAGCCCGCCAACTCTCGCGGGCAGGGCGGGTATCTGTGATCCGCGGACGCGCTCCTGATCGCACTCAATGCGTTCATTCGCAATGACCTGCTTGAAACAAACTCGAAGCGCGAGCCGATGCCCGTCGGAGGTGCCCTCTGCGGCCATCGTGCGGATTGGCCGGGTTTTTCCAATCAGCTGCCTAGTGGGGGAGAAGTGGCGCGGGCCGGGGGAGGGGGGCTCCGATATTTTTTAAGAAACCCCAAAGACGGCCGATGCAGGATATCACCCCGTCCTCCATGCGTAGCCTTACCCTTGCGGCCAAGCTCTTATCCATGGTATTGGTCCCGGTTCTGGGCCTGTGTTTTTTTGGCCTGACCGTTTCCTGGGAGAAATGGCAAGTCTACCAGGACAATGTCGTGCTGGAGAGAAATTCCGCCGTGCTGCGGCAAATCGGGAGCAGCGTGCATGAGCTGCAAAAGGAGCGCGGGCGCTCCGTCGGCTTTCTCGGCGGCAAGGGGCAGGTCTTTGTCAACGAGCTGCGCGAGCAGCGCCTTGCCACCGACCAGGCCCTCGCCGGGCTGGAGAACCTGCTGCGCACGTTTGACGCTTCTCCCTTCGGCCAGCCGTTTCAGGACAGGCTGCGCGCCGGTGTGGAAAACCTGGGAAAACTGGGCGAGCGCCGGACCGCCGTCACAGCGCGCAGGCGCTTACCACCGCTGAAGCGAGCGCTTACTACACCCGCACCATCTCCACCCGGCTCGACGTGGTCGTCGCCATGTCGCACCTCAGCAAGGATGCGGACATTGGCAACGGCATCTCCTGCTATGTGAATTTCCTCCAAGCCAAGGAGCAGGCCGGTCAGGAGCGCGCCACCCTCACCCATGTCTTCGCCGCCGACCAGTTTGCCGGCGACACCTTCCGCCTGTTCAACCAGGTGGTGGCGGCCCAGAATACTTTCCTGTGCGTCTTTGAAAGTTCCGCCATGACCCAGAGCAACGCCGCGTCGGCCCGGCAGGCCCAGAAGCTGGCGGGTGACGCCCGGGCCTCGGCCGATGCGGGGGGCGCGCGGATGCAGGCCATGCAGACGGCCATGCTGGAGATCAACACCGGCAGCGCGGAGGAGACGGCGGCGGCGGCCGAGGAGCTGAACGGACAGGCCCTCCTGCTGAAGGACACCGTCGCCCATTTGCAGGCCCTGGCCGACGGCCGCTCGGCCCGGTCCCCCACCTCGGCGGCCGTGACGGGCCGCCCCGCTTCCGCCCACGCGCTTCCGGCGGGATCGGGCGCATAGTCGCCGCGGCCGGTCGCAGGGGCGTCGGGACGGGATTCCTTCCGCCACTGGGATTGCGCCCCGGTCTACTTACCGGCGCAGAAATCGTCGGTGCGACGCTTGCCGCTCCGCAGGGTCGGCCCTGGGCTCCGTTCACGCACATTTTCCCAAAATCCAGGCGACGACCGGGCTGTCCGCCCGGGGCAAAATCACCTGCAGGCCCGCCGTGAGCCCGCCGCCGAGTGCCACCGGCAGCGTGAGGCACGCCAGCCCGCCGAGACTGGCGGGAGCGGTCAGCGTGAGGATGGCGCGCCGGGCCGCGGGCGTGCACCCGCTCTTGCGCAGGGCCGGGAAGGGGACCGCCGGCAGCACGAGAAAATCATGGACCCGGAAATAGGCCGCCCAACTCTGCCGCACGGCCTGGAGCCGGTGGTGGGCGCCGGCAATTTTTTCCGGCGGCAAGCGGCCGGCGTCGGCGAAACGCTGCCAGACGGCCGGATCATAGTGCGAGCGGTAGGGCGCAAGCCAGGCGCGATGGACGGCGTGGGCCTCGCTCAGACCGATGGTCAGGTAGGTTTCAAGGTTGTCGCGCCAATCGCCCAGCAATTGGTCGCGGGTCGCGGCGTCCGCCGGCGACGAGAATTCCGCCGCAGCTCGGGTGCAGGTGTCGTCGAGCCCGGGGTCCATCTCCGGCAAGAAGGCGCGGCCGGGGAGGCCGCACCCGCGCGGTTCGCGGCGCGGCGCCTCAGTCGGGCCGCCGGTGAGCGCCCGCCAGGTGGTGAGCAGATCGTCGGCACCGGCGGTGAACCAGCCGGCGGTGTCCAGGGTGGGCGAGAGCGGAAAGGCATCGCGGATGAATTCGTCCCCGGGTGTCAGCCGGAACCCGTACAGCCCGCAAAAGGCCGCCGGCACGCGCACGGAGCCGCCGGTGTCGGTGCCGAGGGCGAAGGGCACGGCCCCGGCAGCCACGAGCGCGGCCGAACCGCTGCTGGAGCCCCCGCTCAGCCGGTCGGGGAAAAGCGGATGCGGGCAATCCCCGTAGTGGGGATTTTCGCCGGTCAGGCCCGACGCGAACTCGACGAGGTGGGTTTTGCCCGCCACCGCGGCACCGAGGGCGCGCACCCGGCGGATGAGCCGGCTGTCGCCCGGGGTGGGGCGGACCTGCGGCAAAAACGTGGAGCCGGCCCATGTCGGCACGCCGGCCACATCGTACAGGTCCTTGGCAAAACAGGGCACGCCGTGGAGCGGCCGGCTGACGGGGTTGGCTTGTGCTGGAGCCGCGTTGTCCGCCGGCTCGCTCCTACCCGGGCCGGCCGCCAATTCCGCCGCCAATTCCGGTTCAGGCTGCAGCCAGGCGAGCGCGGCCCGCTGGAGAGCGGGAGGCAGGGCCGCGACTCGGGCGTGCACCTCGCGGGCCGCCCCGGCGGGACCCAGAGCCTGCCAGGCGGCAATTGGCAAGGGGGCGGGCGTTTTCCGGCCGGTAGTGTCCATGGGGCCGACCTTGGCGGACGACGTCGCGGCCGTCAAATTCCTCGCGAGGCTCCTCCCGACCTCCGCGCGTCACACGGGGGGGCAACGGTGCCCTCCGTCGATTCGGGCGACCGAGCGGAAGCCGCGGTGCCCTGGTTTCCTGGTTTGTAGCCACCGCTCAGCTGACCGGCCGTTCCGGCTCCCGTCGCTCCGGCTCACAGTTTCCGGACCAGCACCTTGGAATTCCGGCCGGAGTCGTCGTAGGCTTTCAGGCGGGATTCGGGCAGCACCTCCTTGTTGGCCTCTTCAAAGCCGCAGACGGAGGTAAAGAAAGTGTAGGCCTGGGTGGAGAGGGCGATCACGGTGTCGCACCCGCGCTGCTTGGCGACCATGCAGGCGTAGTCCACCATCTTGCGGCCGATGCCGCGATCATGGTAGAAGGGCATGACGTAGAGTGAGCCAAGCTCGGCCGCCTTCGGGCTTTCGGCGTACTGGGCGAGCGAGACGCAGGCGATGATGTTCTCATCGATCTCGAAGACGTGGAACGACTCGATGGATTTCTCGATGGCCTGCTGCGTGCGTTGCAGCAGCTCCTCGCGCTTCACGGCCGAGCGGGTGAGGTTGTAGATGGCGCGGGCGTCGCGGCGGGTGGCGTGGCGGATCTGCTGGTATTCGTTGCCGTGGACGAGGGTGCCGACCCCCTCGTTCGAGAAAATTTCCGTCAGCAGCCCGTCAATCACCCGGCCGTCGATCAGGTGGATGCGGGGTGTGCCCGTCTCGATCGCCTTGACGGCGTGGGCGGCCTTGGAGCGCATCGGCTCGTTGATCGATTCCGGTTTGGTCGCGAGGACGTTGCGCAGGGTGTCGACGGAGATTTGGTGCTGGAACTTGTTGCCGATGGTGATGCCTTCGCAGGGCGTGAAGAAGATGATCTTGCTGGCCTGGAGCGCCTCGGCGAGCTCGGCGGCGAGGAGGTCGGAGTTGACGCGCAGCGGGCGGCCGTCGCGGTCGTAGGCCACCGGGTTCACCACGGGCACGACGCCGGTGCTGATGAGCTGGGTGATGAACTCCTTGTCGATGCGGTCGACCTTGCCGGTGAAGAGGTGGTCGATGCCGCGCAGGATGCCCAGCGGCGCGGAACGCACGGCGTTGGTCAGGGCGGCCTTGAGATTGTTTTGGGTCAGGTCCTCGATCACGAGGTGGGTGACGCGGCCCGAGGCGCGGATGGCCAGGTCAAGGGTGGCGGCGTCGGTCACGCCGGTGCCGGCGGCGTCGGAGATCGGAATCTTGCGGCTGACGGAGAGCTCCTCGATCTGCTTGCCGATGCCGTGGACCACGACCACCTTGATGCCGAGCGAGCGGAGCACGGCGATGTCGGTGATCAGGTTCTGGAAATTTTCGTCGGCCACGATGCTGCCATCGATGGCGATGACAAAGATCTGCCCCTGGAAACGGGGGACGTATTTCAGGATGCCGCGCAGGTCGGTCGGGTTGATGTCGGCGTCGTTGGCCATGGAGTTGCGCAGTTAATCGGGCATCGCGCCGTGCTCGTCAATCGGGATTCCGGCGGTTTCAGCCACCGGCGCGGGTGCCGGCGAACCAGGGCAGGTCGCGCACGGGGGAAAATTTCCAGAGGCGGCGCGGAGCGAGGGCGGACGGGCGAAGGATTCCGGGCTGCGGGTGGAACCACGGAATCGTCCGGACCTGCTCAGCCGGTCCGCGCCTTTACTTCACCTCGAGCTCCCACGTCAGCGCCGGCCCGCGGGCGACCAGGCGCACCTGGTAGCGCCCGGGTGCCAGCGTGGCAGTGGGGAAGCTGAGCGCGTACTGGGCATCGGGCCAGCGGCTGAGCAGGTGGTGGCCGGGCAGGTGTTCAGTCAGCGGGAGGAGGACGATTTCCCCGCCGTGCTGATGGACGACTACGTCGCCGAGCTGGAGCTGCTGGTCGGGCACGCTGCCGGTGAAGCGGACGGTGTACGTCTCGCCGCGGGCCACCATGGCCGGGGCCGTGGCGTGGTCGATGGTGGCGAAGAGGGCGGGGGGCTCGACGTAACACTCGGCCAGTCCCGGGCCCAGGCCCCGGGCGCCGCGGCCGAGGGTGGCACCGCCGCCGGCCGGCGGGTCGGCGGGACGGCGGGTATCGGCCGCGAGCTGGTACCAGCCGCCGGCCTGGAGGCGGGCGGCGGTCGTCCGTTTGACCAGCTCCTCATAGGGCCGGTGGGGCGGGGCGGGCTTGCGATAGACGACGTTCACCACCGTGTAGAGCACGATGAACGCCACGATCGACACCACGATCCACTTCATGGGGATGGTCGGCGGGGGCGTACGGGCTGGCATGGCGGCGAGAGGTCAACGCACCCGGGCTGTCCCCGGCAAGAGCAAATACCATTGCGCCGCAGCCGGGGAGTTGTTCTTTTGCCGGATTCCCATGAAGTACTGGTCGCAGACATTCATCCCCACGCTCAAGGAGAGCCCGGCTGACGCCGAGATTGCCTCCCATAAGCTCCTGCTTCGCGCCGGCCTGGTGCGCAAGCTCGGCGCCGGTCTCTACACGTTCCTGCCCGCCGGCCTGCGCACCCTGCGCAAGATCATGGATCTTTGCCGGGAGGAGATGGACCGCGAGGGCGGCATCGAGCTGGCCATGCCGCATGTCCATCCGGTGGAGAACTGGCAGGCCGGCCCCCGTTGGGCCGCCGCCCGCGAGATCATGTACCGGGTCGACCACGCCGGCGACGGCAAGCGCGGCCCCCGCGAACCGGAATTCGTCCTCGGTCCCACCCACGAGGAGGTCATCACCCCGCTGGTCAGGACCGAGATCACCAGCTACCGCGACCTGCCGAAGAATTTTTACCAGATCACGACGAAGTTC
Organism: uncultured Opitutaceae bacterium; assembly: GCA_903885525.1. Classification (GTDB taxonomy): domain Bacteria; phylum Verrucomicrobiota; class Verrucomicrobiia; order Opitutales; family Opitutaceae; genus Didemnitutus. Next base: position 720 of record CAISJA010000152.1, on the reverse strand, counting down.
CGGAACGAGATCCGGCCCCGCTACGGCCTGATGCGCGCCCGCGAGTTCATCATGAAGGACGCCTACAGCTTCGATGCCACCGACGACGGCGCGATCGAGAGCTACCACAAGATGAAGCGCGCCTACACGGCGTTCTTTACCCGCTGCGGCCTCAAGACCATCTCGGTCGAGGCCGATACCGGCGTGATGGGCGGCAGCTTCTCCCATGAGTTCATGGTCCCGGCCCCGGTCGGCGACGACGACGTGGTGCATTGCGAAGGCAGCAGCTACGCGGCCAACCGGGAAAAGGCCACCAGCGGCATCGTGCCGAAGGATCTGGCCGAGGCAGCTCCGGCGGGCGGGTTGGAAGAATTCGCCACTCCCGGCATCGTGACCATCGCCGCCCTGGAAGCCGCCCCCTACGGCGTCCCGGCGGACCGACAGTTCAAGACCCTCGTGTTCATGGGCGACGGCCAGCCTTTCCTCGTGGTGGTGCGCGGCTGTGACGACGTCGAGGAGGCCAAGCTCGGCGCGCTGGGCTTCCAGCTCTGGCGTCCGGCCACCCCGGAGGAGATCGAGCCCGTCATGGGCGCGCGGCCCGGCAGCCTCGGCACGGTCAAGGGCACCATCAGGAATCCCGCCGCCCTGGCCGGCATCTTTGCCGACCACGCCATCCGCCTGGTCGGCAACGGCACGACCGGAGCCAATAAGGACGGCTTCCACCTGCGCAACGTCAATGTT
>CAISJA010000151.1 GCA_903885525.1 uncultured Opitutaceae bacterium | reverse complement strand
CTTCTACTTCATGGAGCTGCTCGTCGGCCTGATCCAGGCCACCGTCTTCACCCTGCTCTCCTCGGTCTACATCGGTCTTATTTGCAACCACGGCGACGACCATGAGCCCGGGGCCGACCACGCCGCCGAAGCCCAGCACTGATCACTTTTCCGCCGGGAGCGTGCCAACGCTGCGCGCACGGCGGCAACCGCAACCAACAAAACAGAAACCACCATGCACCTCCTCCTCGCTGAAATCACCGGCAACATCGCCAGCGCCTTCGGTCTGCTCGGCGCCGCCCTCGGCGTCGGCCTCATCGGCACCAAGGCCGCCGAGTCCGTCGGCCGCAATCCCGGCGCCTCCGGCAAGATCCTCGTCCAAGCCATCATCGGCATGGCGCTGGCCGAAGGTCTCGGCATCCTCGCGCTGTTCCTCGCCAAGTAAGCCCCCTTTCCACCGGCGGCGTGCCGGCCCACCGCCCGCGCCGCCAGTCCCTTTCCCACCATGTTGCCCCTCCTGCTCGCCGTCACTGAAGCCGCCCATCACGTCGCGGAGTCCGCCGAACCCACCATGGTGCAGAAGTTCGGCATCGAATGGCACTACGTCGTCTGGCAGATCGCCAGCTTCCTGATCCTCTTCTGGGTGCTCTACCGCTTCGGCATCAAGCCGACCATCGCCACGATGGAGCTGCGCAACCAGAAGATCGCCGCCGGCCTCAAGCACGCCGAGGAAACCCAGGTCCGCCTCACCGCCGCCGCCGCCGAAAGCGCCCAGATCGTCAAGGCCGCCCAGCTCGACGCCCAACAGATCATCGAAGCGACCCGCCGGAGCGCCAAAGAGTTTGCCGACAAACAGCAGGCCGAGGCCGTCGCCCATGCCGCCGATCTCCTGGCCAAGGCCCGGTCGTCGATCGAACTCGAGCACAAGAAGATGCTGGAGGAGGCCCGCGGCGAAGTCGCCCGCCTCGTCATCACCACCACCGAGCGCGTCCTCGCCAAGCGGCTGACCGACGCCGACCGCGCCGCCTATAACGAGACCGCCGCCCGGGAGCTGACCACCATCTGAAAACTGAAAGGCTGAAGATACCTTCCCACGGTGGCCGAGTTCTAAGTCGTCTTCTTCCAACCTCTAAATCCCAGTCCTTCCGCCCTTCCGCCTTTTCCTCCCCCATGGCCGCCGACAAAAAGACCAAGCTCCTCGCCAAGCAGCTCTTCAAGCTGAGTGTGGTGGGCGGTGAGATTTCCGCCGACCGCGTGGCCGGTGTCCTCGGCTGGGTGGAGAAGCACCAGCCCCGTCAGCCTCTCGCCGTCCTGAAACTTTACCACCGCGCCATCGCGGCGGAATTTGCCAAGTCCCGCGCGATCGTCGAGCATGCCGGCAGCATGGGCTCCGCCACCCTCGCGCAAATCGAGGCGGCGATGACCAAGAAATACCGCCGCACCGTCACGGCGGTTGCCCGGCCCGCGCCGGAACTCCTGGCCGGCCTTCGCGTCCGGGTCGGCTCCGATGTCTACGAATCCTCCGTCGCCGGCCAGTTGGCCGCCCTTTCCGCCTCCGTCTAACCCCGCCCGCTTTTCAACCACGCGTCCCGCGCCATGAGCAACGTCATCGAACAAATCGAACAACAGATCGCCAAGCTTTCCGCCCAGGCGGTCAAGAAGAACACCGGCAACATTCGCACCGTCGCCGACGGCGTGGCCAAGATCGAAGGCCTCTCCGAGGTCATGTACAACGAGATGGTGCAGTTTCCCGGCGGCGCCATCGGCATCGCCCTCAACCTCGAAGAGGATGAGGTCGGGTGCGTCATTCTCGGCGACGTCTCCAGCCTGAAGGAAGGCGACGAGGTTCAGACCACCGGCAAGCTCCTCTCCGTCCCGGTCGGCCGGGCGCTCCTCGGCCGCACGGTCGACGCCCTCGGCCGCCCCGTCGACGGCAAGGGCCCGGTCGAGAGCACGGAATCCTATCCGGTCGAGAAAATCGCCCCCGGCATCATCGTCCGCAAATCCGTCTCCCAGCCCCTCCTCACCGGCATCATGGCCATTGATTCCATGATCCCGATCGGCCGCG
>CAISJA010000150.1 GCA_903885525.1 uncultured Opitutaceae bacterium | reverse complement strand
GCGGGCGATCAGCAGGACCACCGGCAGGGCGAAGGCGCTGCGGAAGAACATCATCTCGAAGACCGGGATGCTCTCGGCCATATGCTTCACCATCGCGCTCATCACCGTGAACAGCGCGTAGGAGGCGAGCATGCAGAGCGCACCACGACGAGGATCATGCCTGAGCATCACGACGGGTTCTGCCCGATATGTCCGGTCGGCAGAAGCGGCGCTCGGTCGTGCCCGCCATGCGCTGCGGGCGGCCGCAGGGCGTCCAGCCATCGGATCAAGAGGCATGTATTCGGTTACCAAAATGAATTGACTGTCGTCTTAACATTTGGTTCACTCTCCAGCCATGATCGATCAGGCAGGAGATCCCGGGATGACAGCAGGTTCCGTCGACGCCCGCCGGCACGACCGCCAATCCCAGCGCGCGTGCGCCGCACGCGCGGCGATGTTCGCGGCGCCGTTTGGGGTGTTCCTGGCCACGCAGGCGGCGAATGCGGCGCCCTTCACGCCGGTGGGTAACCTGACCGGCAGCTTCTCCCTCAGGGTGATCACCACGCACGAGCAGAATATCTTCAACGCGTCGGGAAACGGGCCGTATGCCTCAAGCCTCGATGTTACGGAAACCACTCCAATCTTCACGAATACGACCGTGACGGAGCATGCCTCGGCGGAAGGCTATGCTGGCCGTCCGGCCTTGCAGCCGCAGCAGCAGAACCTGTCGATCGGCTTGAAGAGCTTCGCCTCGGTCGCGGTGAGAAGCGGCGATTACATCGGCTCTGTCAGTGGCGGCGCCACGGCTACCGCCAGGTCAACTCTGAACATTCCCTTCATGGTGACTGGTGTGCCGGCCGGCACGACTGGCACGATGACACTGCGGCTCAACCTGGACGGCAACATCGCAGTCGAGCCCTTTGAGGGCGGAAGCGGCACCCAGAAGACGGGTTATGCGGAGATGTATTTCTGGGCCACCGGGCTGAACGCGACCGGCTGCGATTACTACACCGACGCTGCCTGCTGGGCGCTGTTCAGGGCGGGCCCCACCGATGTGCTGCGCTTCAACAACCCCAACCGGACATGGGATCTGGCCATTCCCTTTGACGCGGGGAGTGTGAACAGTTTCTACATGACACTCTGGTCGACCGCCAATGCCCTTGCCACCGCATGGGTCAATGCCGGTGGACCTGCCGATGTCGACAATGTTTCGCAGTCGGATTACCTGCATACCGCGGCGCTTGATGGGATCGTGGACCTGCGCGATTCGAGCGGCAATCTGCTGACCGGCTGGAGCGTGACCACCGCCGAAGGCTTCGACCTCAACGCCCGGGCGGCGGCCGATCCGCTATCGGTCGCAGCGCCGGTGCCGCAGGCCGCGCTGCTGCTCGGGCTCGGGCTGCTGTGGCGAACGGCGCGCAGGGGTCGCGCGGCCTGACCGCCCGGCACCCTCACCCCAGGCGCTCCGCCGCCCGCCGCAGCCTTTCGCGATGCACGTTATAAAGACCGGCGGCGATCACCACCGCCGCGCCGCCCAGCGTGGTCCAGGCCGGCACCTCGCCCCAGAGCAGGAAGCCGAGCACCAGCCCCCAGAGCAGCGGCGAGTATTCG
>CAISJA010000149.1 GCA_903885525.1 uncultured Opitutaceae bacterium | reverse complement strand
TCTCCGCCGAGCGGGCCGCCGCCGGCGAAAAGATCGCCGCGCTCACCTCCGCCCATGACCGCCTCAAATCCGAGTTCGCCGCCCTCTCCGCCGAGGCCCTGAGCAAGAACACCGACGAATTCCTCAAGCTCGCCCGCGCCTCGTTCGGCAGCCTCCACCAACAGTCGGCCGGCGAACTCGACAAGCGCCAGCAGGCCATCGACTCCCTCGTGCTCCCGCTGAAAACCTCGCTCGCCCAGGTCGACGCCAAGCTCGGCGAGATGGAGCAGGCCCGCGCCCAGGCCTACGGCGCCCTCTCCGAGCAGCTCAAGTCCCTCGGCACCGCCCAGACCGCCCTGCAGTCCGAGGCCGCCAAGCTCTCCACCGCCCTCCGCTCCACCACCGCCGCCGGCACCTGGGGCGAACTCCAGCTCCGCCGCGTCGTCGAAATGTCGGGCATGTCGGCCTACTGCGATTTCACCGAGCAGCAGAGCGCCGCCGGCGGCAGCTTCCGGGCCGATGTCGTCGTCCGCCTCCCCGGCGGCCAGCAGATCGTGATCGACGCCAAGGCCCCGAACGACGCCTACCGCGAGGCGGCCAACGCCTCCGACGAGTCCGTGCGCGCCGCCAAGCTCGCCGAACACGCCGCCAAGGTCCGCGGCCACATCGACGCCCTCGGGGCGAAAAACTATTGGGAGCAGTTCCAGCCCTCCCCGGAATTCGTCGTGCTCTTTTTGCCCGGCGACCAGTTTCTCTCCGGCGCGCTCCAGTCCGACCCCACGCTCATCGACCGAGCCATCGCGAAGAAAGTCCTGCTCGCCACCCCCGCCTCGCTCATCGCCCTCCTCAAGGCCGCCGCCTACGGCTGGCGCCAGGAATCCGTCTCCAAGAACGCCGAGGCCATCGCCGAGATCGGCCGCCAGCTGCATGACCGGATCGCCATCTTCGCCGACCATCTCGACAAGGTCGGCCGGGGCCTGGAAACCGCCAACAAGGCCTACAATGCCGCCGTCGGCTCCTTCGACGGCACCCTCATCCCCGGCGCCCGCAAATTTGTCGAGCTCGGTGCCAAGGGCGCGAAGGACCTCGGCGGCCCCACCCTGATCGAAACCGCCCCGCGCGAGGTCGTGAAGCGCGGCTGAGCCCGCCCGGTGCCCCGCCCCCCATTCCGGAATGCGTTGCGCCTTTCTTTCGCGCGTGTTTCGTGGGAAAACCTGCCCATGAACCACTCCCTAGAAGGCCGCTGGCAGCCGCTGTTCGCCGAACTCGACGGCGACGAAGCCCCCGTCGAGGTTCTCCGCCAGAGCGAAGTGGAGCTGAGCCATGGCCGCTACTGTGTCCGCTTCGGCCACCTCACCGCCGACCAAGGCACTTTCGAAATCGACCCGGGCGGCCCGCCCGCCCAGCTGACGCTGCGCGGCGAAGACGGCCCCAACGCCGGCCGCACGATCCCGTGCATCTACAAGTTCGTCGAGGACACCCTCGTCGTCTGCTACGGCCTGAGTGGCACGCGCCCGGCGAAATTCACCACCACCGGCTGCGCCCAGGTCTATCTCGCCACCTACCGGCGGAAATAGCCCCCGGCGAGGCAGGGTCGTCCGCGCCCCCGGCGGGCGACGCTTCCTCACCGCTCCAGCGCCGCCTCGATCTGCCGGCTGGCGGAGCGCAGCACTTCGAGCCGGGCATAGCGCTTGTTGTTGGCGGGCACCAGATGCCAGGGCGCATTCGGCCGGTCGGTGAGGGCGAGCATGTCGCCCACCGCGACCTCATACGCCGCCCGCTGCCGGCGGTTGCGCCAATCCTCCTCGTTGAGCTTGTGCCGCTTGTGCTCCATCGCCTCGCGCTCGCGGAAGCGGCGGAGCTGCTCCTCATGGGAAATGTGCAGCCAGTACTTCAACACGATCGCGCCGTGGCCGGTCAGCTGGGCCTCGAAATCGTTGATCTCGCGGAAGGCGCGCTTCCACTCCTCCTCGCGGCAAAAGCCCTCGATCCGCTCCACCAGCACCCGGCCGTACCAGGAGCGGTCAAACACCGCCATGCGCCCGTCGGACGGGATGTCGCGCCAGAACCGCCACAGGTAGTGCGCGTGCTTCTCCTCCGGCGTGGGCTTGGCGACCGGGATCACGCGGTAATCGCGGGGGTCGATGGCGCTGGTGAGCCGGCGGATCGCCCCGCCCTTGCCGGCGGCGTCCCAGCCTTCAAAGACAAAAATGACGGCGCGGCGCTGCGCCCGCGCGGCGCGCACAGCCAGATTGAGCCGGCCCAGCCATTTCTCGCGCAGCGCATCGTAGTCCTGCTCCGATAATTCCTGGTCCAGCGGGAGCGCCTGCAGGCGGCGCCGGCCGGCCGGGCGCAGGGGCTGCGGCACCGGTACCGGCCGGCACGCCGGCCGGGCGGCAAGCCGGCGGCGCTGCCGCTCAAACCGGGTCAGCAGCAGCCGGCCGACCTGCAGGTCGCGGGTCCGCTCGTCCTCGGCGTCGATGATCGTCCAGCGGGCCCCGGTCCGGTCCGTCATCTCCCGGATGAGCCGGGCGGTCCGGGCCAGGCGGTCGTAATGGCGGTGGTGTTCCCAGTCCTCCTCGGTCACGCGCCAGGCCGTGGCGGGATCGGCGCGGAGCGTGCGCAGCCGGCGCCCCTGCGCGTCCTTCGCGAGGTGCAGCCAGACCTTCACGATGAGCGTGCCGCTGTCGGTCAGGAGCTGTTCAAAATCGCGGATGCGCTCGGCTTCGGCCGCGATATGCCCCAGGGCGCGCTTGCTGCGCGCCTCCTCGCGCAGCGTCTCCGTGTACCAGGAGCCAGCATACAGGCCGATCCGGCCGATGCCAGGCAGACTGTTCCAAAACCGCCAGGGGAGCGGATGCCGTTGCTCGTCCTCGGTGGGGGCATGATAGGAAAACGTCTCCACTCCGCGCGGGTCGAGCCATTCGGCCAGGGTGTTCAGCAGGCTGCCGCGCCCGGCGCCTTCGGGACCAGCCACGATCAGGAGCACCTGGAAGGGCACCGTCTTCAGCTCGACCTGAAGCCGGACGAGGTCCGCCCGCAATGCCTGGGCGCGCGCCTGGTAGGCCCGTTTGGTCAGTCGCTGCTTGCCCTTCGCCATCCCGCGAAACTGCCGCCCCCCGCTCCAATGTCGAGCCGGGGATACGGTTCGCTGAGGGTTTCCCGTTCTCGCATTTACGAACGCCAGATATTCGTCTAGAGCCTCCCCTGCTTCTTCCGCCCATGCCCCGTATCTCCGGCCTGTTTCTCTATCCCGTCAAATCCCTCCAAGGATGCGCGGTGACCGAAGTGGCGGTCGACGAGCTCGGTCCGGTGGGCGACCGACGCTTTCTCGTGGTGGACGAAGCGGGAAAATTCCTGACCCAGCGGG
>CAISJA010000148.1 GCA_903885525.1 uncultured Opitutaceae bacterium | reverse complement strand
CCCAAACCAGGCGCTCTACCAGGCTAAGCTACACCCCGTATCAGGCGGCTATCGGACAGCCGCTGCCCGGCGGTGTCAATCGCGACCGGCGGATCCGAGCACGTTTCTGCCGCCGCCGGAAACGGCCGTCCCGGCCCGGATTCCTGACCGCCGCAACACCCCGGCGCCTTCCGCCATTTTGGGAATAATTGCTTCTTGCCTCGCCTTCCGGCCCCGCCTACACCACCACCTTCAATCTTCTATTCAAATGGACACTCTTTCCCGCGACAGCGGTTCCAGTAACAATAATATCGTTCCCATGATCGGCGTTGCCGCCGGCGTGCTCGCCTTGATTCTCGCCATCGTGGCCTTGGTGAAAATCTCCAAGACCGACAAGATCGTGGCCGCCCACACCGACGAGGTCGCCAAGATCAGCACCATCGAGAACGAGGTCCGCTCCGCCGCGGCCAAGGCCGACACCGACATCAAGAGCTTCCGTGACGGCGTGCAAAACGCCCTCAACCAGGTCGCCACCGAGATCGGCGCGCTCCGCGCCCAGGTGACGAAGATCGAGGAAGCGACGAAGAAAGCCCCGGTCGCCGCGAAGGGCGGCAAAGGCGGCGGCGGCACCCTCGATGCCAACGGCAACTACACCGTCACCAAGGGCGACAGCATCAAAAAAATCGCCGCCAAGTTCGGCGTGTCGATCGACACCATCGAAGCCGCCAATCCCGCGCTCGACGCGACCAAGCTGAAGCCCGGCCAGAAGATCAAGATCCCGAAGAAATAATTTTCCGCCCGCCAAGTTTTCCAACCTCCCCGGCCCCCGGTCGCGGAGGTTTTTTCTTTCCCCCATGCCCTCCTCCGGCCCATCTGCCGCCCCCCGCCGCTGGCAGCGCCTCGGCTCCCGTCCCGTCCTCACCACGCGCATCTTCACCGTCGACAGCGTGGACTTTCAGCATCCGGAGCAGCCGGTCCCGCGCGATTTCTTCGTCATCAACCCGCCGGACTGGGTCAACGTCGTGGCGCTCACGCCGGAGCGCGAGCTGCTGCTCGTGCGCCAATTTCGTTTCGGCATCAATGATTTTTCCCTCGAAATCCCCGGCGGCGTGATCGATCCCGGCGAAGACCCCGTGGCCGCCGGCCTGCGCGAGCTGCGTGAGGAGACGGGCGGAGCAGGCGTGCGCGCCCGGTTGCTCGGGCACGTCCATCCCAATCCCGCCATGCAGAGCAACCGCTGCCACCTCGTGCTCGTCGAGGAGGTGCGCCGCTCGCAGGCGCTCGACTGGGACCGCGATGAGGAATTCGAAATCCTCACCCTGCCGGTGGACGAGGTCTACCGCCTCGCCTACAGCGGCGGCATCACCCATGCGATGGTCCTCGACGCCCTGCTGCTATTTTTTCCCCTCTGGGAAAAAATGAAGGGTGGCTGAGGAGCGTTGGCGGACCGACGCCGCTGCGCTGGAAAGACGCATGCCTGGTAGGACAAGTTTGCCGCCCCACGTGACGATGGCCCGCGGTCGGGTCGTTTGACAACCGCCCGCGGTGGGGTTTACTCGCCGCCACCGTCATGGTATCCGCCGCTCCCGCCGCCACGCTTTTTGCCAACGACCCCGCCTCGCTGGGGCGGGCGGAGGGCACCCATCTCCCGGCCAACTTGGAGCGGGAAATCCGCGCGATCTACCGGCGCAGCCCGCTCTACGGCCGCCGCTTCCCGCTGCACGCCGAGCCGCTCGGCTGGCCGTGCTACCGGGAGATCCCGGCGCTGACCAAGCAGGAGATCGTGCAGCAGGGGCACGCCGCGTTTTTCGCCGACTACGCCGAGATCGAGCGCGGCTTCCTCCAGAAAAAATACGAGTACGAGCATACCTCGGGCACGACCAGCGGGCCGATGACCGTCATCATGGAGGACGGCTGGTGGAACGCCCAGCTGCTCCGCGCCTACCTCGCGCATCCGCTCCTCGCGGAGTACGCCCGGCGGCCCTACCGCAAGTGCGTCCTCGCCCCGGTCGGGTGCTCGAGCAACCTGTGCCCGTACGAGGATCATCCGTTTCCGCACCGCTACTTCGACGGCACGGTCTACCTGAACCTGTCCAGCGACCCCTTCGCGTTCCCCGAGGCGGAGTGGGACCGCATCGTCCTCGAGCTGCAGGCCGTGAAGCCCGAGGTCATCGAGGGCGAGCCGGTCTACCTCTCGCTGCTCGCCCGGGCGCTTGGCCGGCGGCATGTGGCGGCGCCGAGCGTCCGCACCATCATCCTCACCTACGGCAAGGCCAGCCTCCAGCACAGCCGCCGCCTCGCCGCCGCCTTCCCCGGCTCCCGGCAGGTCGATCTCTACGGCTCGACCGAGGCGGGCTACCTCTTTGTCGGCGACGCCTTCGCCGACAACCTGCGGGTGATTGAGGGGAATGCCTTTGTCGAACTCGCGCCGTGGCGGGCCGGGGAGGAGGCGGTGTTCCAGATCCTCGTCACCACCCGCGACCGCGAGGCGATGCCCCTGCTGCGGTACCGCACGGGGGATCTCGTCCGCCGCCTGCCGGGGGGCTACCGCATCCTCGGCCGCGAGAAGGACCTCCATTTTCGCCCCGATGGCGCCGTGATTTCCGCCCACGAGATCGACCAGGCGCTGCCGGAAGACTTTGCCTGCTGGCACTGGAGCCTCGTGCAGGTCTCGGAGCAGCGCTGGGAGTTCCAGTACGTGGCCGAGGCGGCCGCGCCGGCGGGACTGGAGCCGGCCCTCGCCGGCGCCCTCGGCGGCGGCGCGCGGGTCACGCTTTTCCGGCGCAAGTTCATCCAGCCGGCGGCCAGCGGAAAGTTCGCCCTGCTCAAGCCGCAGGCCTCCTGAACGCCCCCCCCGGCGTGCAGTTGGGCGTTTGACCGGGTAAGGGAGCCTAATAAGCGGGGTGAGGCGGCCGGGTGCCTTGCCATGCGTGGGTGGGGCGGGTTTGTGTAGACGGCGTCCTACCCCCCCTTCTTTGCGATGAACCTCCCCGGCTCGCTCTTCCACTCGTCCATTGGCAAGAAATTCCTGATGGCGCTCACGGGTCTGGTGCTGTTCGGTTTTGCGACCGGCCACCTGATCGGCAACCTGCAGATCTTCTCCCCCCCGGAGAAAATCAACCACTACGGGCACCTGCTCGAGTCGCTCGGGATCGGCCTCTGGCTGATCCGTGGCTTCCTGCTGGCCTGTGCCGTGGTCCATGTGTGGGTGGCGCTCCAGCTCACGGCGGAAAACCGCGCCGCCCGCCCCCAGCCCTATGGCGTCGAGTTCACCCACCGCGCCACCCTGGCCTCCCGGGTGATGGCCCGTACCGGCCTCGTGGTCCTCGCCTTCATCGTTTACCACCTGCTGCATTTCACCGTGCGCCTGCAGCACCCGGAATGGAGCGAGCACACCTACCGCCTCGCCGACGGCACGATGGTGCGCGATGTCTCCACCATGGTACGGGAGGGCTTCGCCAGCCTGCCGGTCTCGGCTTTCTACATTCTGGCAGTCGGCCTGCTGGCCTACCACCTCAGCCACGGGGTGGTCAGCATGGTCCAGACGCTCGGGCTGAAGAATGAGAAGTGGACCTCCGGCCTCGAATGCTTTGCCCGGGTCTACTGCTGGGCCTACTTCCTCCTCAACGCCGCCATCCCCCTGGCCGTCCTGGGCTGGCTGCCCGTCCTGAGCCGCTGCCTCCACCGCTGACCCTCTCCGCCATGGCCCACCTCGAATCCAAGATTCCCTCCGGCCCGCTTGCCGACAAGTGGCGCAAGCACGAGACGGAGATCAAGCTCGTCAATCCCGCCAACAAGCGGAAGTACGAGGTCATCGTCGTCGGAGCCGGCCTCGCCGGCTCCT
>CAISJA010000147.1 GCA_903885525.1 uncultured Opitutaceae bacterium | reverse complement strand
TGTTTTTCATGTGGGGTTTCATCACCTGCCTGAACGACATCCTCATCCCGCATCTCAAGGCGGTCTTCACGCTCAACTACACCCGGGTGATGCTGATCCAGTTCAGCTTTTTCACCGCCTACGCCGTCACCTCGCTGCCGTCCGGCTGGCTGGTGGAGCGGGTCGGTTACAAGCAGGGCATCGTGATCGGCCTGCTCACGGCCGGGCTGGGCTGCCTGCTCTTCTACCCGTCCGCCTCCTTCCAGTCCTACAACATGTTCCTGGCCGCCCTCTTCATCCTCGCCTCCGGCATCACGCTGCTGCAGGTCGCGGCCAATCCCTACGTCGCCATCCTCGGCCGGCCCGAAACCGCCTCCAGCCGGCTGATTTTGACCCAGGCCTTCAATTCCCTCGGCACCACCATCGCGCCGGTGCTGGGCTCCGTGTTCATCCTCTCCCAGGCCGTGAAGTCCCCCGCGGAAATCAGCGCGCTGGGCACCGGCGACCTCTCCGCCTACCGGCTGGCCCAGGCCGCCGCCGTGCAGAATCCCTACGTCCTTCTCGCGCTCGTGCTCATCCTCATCGCGGTGGTGTTCGCCGTCATCAAGCTCCCGCAGGTGGGGGCCGGCGATGACCAGGGGGCGGCCGGCACTCCCGAGCTGCATCCCAGCGCCTGGGGCTACCGGCACCTTGTCCTCGGGGCCGTGGCCATCTTTGTCTACGTCGGCGGCGAGGTCTCGATCGGTTCGTTCCTGGTGAATTACTTCGGCCAGCCGGACATCGGCGGCCTCCGGGAGGCGGACGCCGGCAAGCTCGTTTCGCTCTACTGGGGCGGTGCCATGGTCGGCCGGTTCGCCGGCTCCTACTTCACGCGGGTCTTCAAGCCCAACCTCTGCCTCGCCTTCAACGCGGTGGTGGCCATCGGCCTGGTGATCGTCTCCATGCTCACGGCCGGCCATGTGGCCATGTGGTCGATCCTCGCGGTCGGGTTATTCAACTCGATCATGTTCCCGACGATCTTCACGCTCGCGATCGACGGCCTCGGCAAACACACCGGCCAGGGCTCGGGCATCCTCTGCACCGCGATTGTCGGCGGTGCGCTCATTCCCCTGCTGCAGGGCGTGGTCGCCGACAGCATCGGCATCCACCATGCCTTCTTTATCCCCGTCCTCTGCTACCTCTACATCGCCTACTACGGCCTGTCCGGCAGCAAAAAAGTCCGGGCCTGAGCGGGTCCGCGCCTCGCCCGGGGCCGCTGGCTCCGGGCGCAGCTTGGCCAGACCAACGCCCCGGTCCCGCTCCCAGCGGGATCAAGTTGGAGAGACCGCGCGCCCCGCTGCCGATGGTTGGTGCCAGCCTCCCGGGGCCGGCGGGCCCGTCCCGGCCGGCCGGCTAGAGTGCAGCCCGGGTCGGGTGGCCCCTGCGGGCGGGGCGCGCTCTGCGCCGGACCGCGCAAGGCCGCCGCAATTTGCCGGATCGGAACAAAAGCAGATTGCCAACCGAGGGTGGTTTTGAATGCTCGGCGCGTCCTGGTGCGGCCGCGCTCCGCCGGCCCACCGGGCGGCATATCTGAGCTTTTCCCGGCATGTTTTGCGTCACCTCTGCTCGATCCCGATGCCACAGGCCTTGCGCCGACACTTTTGCCTGCGGGCCGGTTGCCCGCTGGCCGCGCCCAGGCGCCGCAGGATCGGTCGCCCGGGCGGAACCCAGGCCGGGATCGGTGCCACCCCGTGATTTTATGACTGCCATCAATCACATGCTTGTATCGCTCGGCCTGGGCATCCTGCTGACAGGATGCTCCGGCAAATTGTCGGAAAAACCGGCGGAGGTGTCCGGCACCGTGGAAGTTCAGGAAGCCCAAAGCCAGGTGATCGTGAACGCGCGGGTCAGCTTCGCCGCCCTGCAGCAAAAACTCGATGCTGCGCTTCCGGTCTCCTTCGAGCAATCGGTGGGCGGTGGCAAGAGATGGCGACTGCCCGGCATACGAACCGATTTCCCCCCCATCGATATTCCCGGACCCGAAGTCTCGCTGGACTATCATGCCACGATCCATGCGCACAAGGCCGGGCCCGTCGCCGTGGCGCGCCACGGCAACCTCGTGCGCGTGTCGGTCCCGATCGACTTCGACGGCCAGGGCGGCTTTGGGGGCGATGGCGCGAGGATTCTCGGACTGGACCGGAAGAATTTTTCCGGCGGGGTGACCGCTTACGCCGAGCTGGCGGTTGATGTGGATGGGAACTGGTGCCCGGTGATCAACTCCCATGTCGATATCGATTGGAGAAACAACCTCACGCTGGAAATCATCGGCGGGGTGAACCTCGACATCCGCGGGGCCATCGGACCGAAAATATCCGAAGGGCTCGCCCAGATCCCCGACCTGATCAGGCAGCAGATCACCTGCGACACGATCCGGGTGCCGGTGCAGCGGGAGTGGAAGACCCGGCAGTTTGTCTTTGCCGGGCCGGAAGGGAAGCAGGTGGGCGTGGTGCTTACCCCCCGGCGCGCCTTCTTCTCCGGGGTGCAGGTGGATGATGCCGGTTTCACTGTCGCGCTGGGCTTGTCCGGGACGTCCAAGATGGAATTTCCGGCGGTCGAAAATTTTGCCCCGGTCCAACTCCCCTTGCCCGCGCTGGAACGGGTGCCCGGAACCGGGAATCGGCTGGCCCTCGCTCTGCCGGTCGCGGTCAAATACTCCGCCCTCCAGGATGTGCTGCGGGGCTATGCCCGCACGTCGCTGGCCGCCGTGGAAGGCGACACGCCGCTGGGCCGGGCGAAGGGGACGGTCACCGACATAACAGTGTTTCCCGCCGGGGAGGGCAGGCTCTGCCTCGGGGTGAAGGTGGACGTGAAATTTGAGCGCCGCTGGCTCGACGTGAAGGGCTGGGTCTGGGTGCTGGTGGAACCGACGTACAACGAACGTTCGCAAATCATCGCCCTCAAAAAGGCGTCCTTGACGCGGGAGTTGGACAACAGCCTCTATTCTGCCGTCACCGCCCTGTTCAAAACCCCGATCGAGCATCTGCTGGTGGAAAAGGGCACTTACGATCTCAAGCCGCAGTTCGCCGTGCTGAAGGCCCGCCTCGCCGAAAGTGCGCACGCCGCCGGGACGGCATCCGGGATGGAAATCGTGGTGCAACCGACCACGCTGAAGCTGAAGCAGCTGATCCTCGCCCAGGATTCCCTCGCCGTGGTGGTCGGCCTGAATGCGACCGCCAACGTGACGGTCGACGCCCTGTGATCCCCGTCGCCGTCTGCCGGGCGCGGGCACTTTCCTGGGGGAGCATTTCGTAATTAGCATGACATTGCTCAGCCCCAATCACACGGCAGTAATGACACTGCCGCCCGAGGAGAATCTGCCTTGGTGTAATGTAACTCCAGAGGCAGGACGCTGCACGAGGTCAGCCTTGCACCCGGGACGGCGCTCCGGAGGCAAGGTGGCGCGCCCGGCCCCGCCGTCCTGGCGGTAACGCGCCAGCCCCGTATGGCGGTCTTCCCGCCGGCCTGAATCTCCGCGCCCGGCGCGGCCACCGTGAACACCCCGGTGCCTCAAGACCGGCGAGCCGATGTCTCCTTCCATCGGGGTGGCTTGCTCCAGGCCAGAACCCCGAAAGCGGAATCCATGCCCTCCGACAAGGGCTCACCTCCGTCCCCATATCCTACTCGTTCCGCCCGCCGGTGCCCGCGGATACTTGTCATATATTGTATGACATGGAGGCGGGGTGGCCGGGCCGCGCTGGCTGCGCCTCGCCGGTGGCGACCGACTTGGGATGCCCCGGATGGGCGTCAACCTGCGGCCAAAAATGGCGCGTTTTTTTGGGCGATGGCTCGCGGGAAACTCACTTGGGGGGCGGAGTTCGACGGGGCGGAAAACGAGGTTGATTTTTTGGGCCAGGAATCCGAAGCGTGCGGCGGCTGGCTTGATGGCATGGCGCAGAGTTGGGGCAGGGTTTGGGAGGGGGCCGCGCATGATGGCGCTTGGAGCGGGGCTGGGCGGTTTTTTCGCGCGGCGGGCGCGGAGGAGGCGGGCGGGTCTGGTTTATGGGCGGTGGGGATGGCGGCCGCACGGCCGGGCCGGCCGCGCCTCGGGCGGTGAAACCCGCCGGGCTTGGCAGGGGCGTTGCCAACGCAGCGGACGGCGAGGCGGGGGAGGCGGGCGACCCGGTTGGCCGAGGCGCGGTGCGGCCGGCTGGCGCGGCTACCGCTGAGGCCGGGACGCGCCGCCAGGGAAGCCGATGGGGAGCGGCAGGGGCCTTGCGGGCAGGCTGACAACCGAGTTCGGGGAAGGGCGGGTGCCTGCCGGGCGGGGCCCCGTCACCGTCCGGCCTCGCCCTCGCTCTCGCGCTTGGTCTCGCGCTTGGCACCGCCCTCCTTGATGGGCTTGGCGAAGCGGTACTCGATGTCCCACGGAAAAAAGATCCATTTGTTTTGCTTGAACTCCTTCACGCAGGTGTCGACCACGGGCCGGCCGGCCGGCTTGGCGTAGAGGGTGGCGAAATGCGCCTTGGGCAGCATGTGGCGCACCACCTGGGCGGTCTTGCCGGTGTCCACCAGGTCGTCGACCAGCAGGAAGCCCGCGCCATCGCCCGCGACACCCTTGAGCACTTTGATCGCGCCCTGTTGTTGTTCCGCCCCGCCGCCCTCGGCCACGCCGTAGCTGGCGACGCAGACGGTGTCGATCAGGCGGATTTCCAATTCGCGGGCGATCAGCGCCGCCGGCACCAGCCCGCCGCGCGTGATGGCAATGATACCCTGCCAGGTGCCCATTTCGTGCAGCAGGGCCGAGAGGTAGCGGGCGTCGCGATGCAGCTCGGCCCAGGAGATCACAATTTCGTCGTCGTAGCGGGAAGCGGTCATGTCAGGCAGGGGAAGGGAGGTGGAGTAATGCCAGGTGAGCCGGCAGGCTGAGTCAATCCTCCGTGGGCCGGAACAATCGCCCGATCCCGGTGGCCGCCCCCGAGCACGGCGGCGGAGGATGCGCCCCGGGCGCGGAACCGCTCAGAGTGGCTCGATCCGGTTGAGGACGGATCTCACGCCGTGCACCTGCTCCACGAGGGCGGTGGCGGCGGCCTTCTGGCTGGTTGTGCCGGGCCCTCCAATCAGGGTTACCGCCCCGCTGTGTACGATGCCTTGGGCATGCAAACCGGCGGTCTGCCCGTCCCGGCGCAGCGCAAAATTGACCAGGGCGGTGATGGAGGCATCGTCGATCCGGTCATCGCTGGACGACCCCGGCGTGGTTTCGGCCGCGATGACCAGTTCGTTCCGCACGGCGCGGACACCGGGGATTCCGTCCGCCAGGGCTTCGACCCGCCGGCTCTGCTCTGCATCCGGAACGTGGCCGCACAGGGTGACAATTTCCTTTGTCACCACGATGGAGAGGCGGGCGGGCACGAACCCGCGCTGCGTCTGCAAACGCCTCAGCAATTGGCGGGCGATGCGGGCATCCTCGGGCGTCTTGGCCGGGGCGGCCAGGGTCATGCGCAGGTCGAGGCCGGACACTCCGCGGATGCTGGTGGCCGTGTCGATGGCCAGGGCCCGGTCTTCCTCCTCCAACACGGTTCCGGTGAGGGTCAGGCGTCCCTCCAGCATATTCGCCGCCACGCGGTCCTGCAGGATCGTATGGAAGACATAGGAATCGTGCACGGCGGACTCAATCTGCCGGTCGGAGGAGCTTTCCGGCCGGCCGGCCGGCCGGGCGGTGCCCAGCAGCAGCACAGGCAGGCAAGCGCGAAACAGGAAGAGCGTGGCGGAAGCGGCGATGGGGCAGTCTATCCCTCCAGCCGGACCCGGGCGAAATATATCGCGCCCAGGCGGGGGAAGACATGGGCAAGGGGCCTGGCGGCCAACGCCATCGGCCGTTATTTTTCCCGCCGGGCCGAGATCAGGCGGATGAAAAGTGCTTCCAGCCGGGGTACGTCCACCGCCAGCACGACCTCGACCGCCGGCTCGCCCAGGCCGGGGCCTTGGCCGGCGGGCCAGCTCAGGGTGGCCCCGTAGTTGGCCCCGTGGTCGAGGTCGATGTCCATGGACAAAGGCTCGCGCCGGGTCGCGACCGCGGGATCGAGCAGGACGGCGGCCGCCACCTCATCCCACATGGGGAAACCGGGCTGGCCGTAGCGTGCGGTATAGCGGGCCACGGCACCGTTGCCGGCCGTGGCCTGCTGGAGGAGGCCGGCGGTGAGTTTGGTCGCCGTGGTGGCGTCGTTCGGGACTACCGTGATGCGGGGCCAGCCCGCGTGCAGCATGATGTGGGCGGCCTCCGGGTCCCAGCGGCTGTTGAACTCGACCCGGGGACTGTACACGAACTGCATGGCAAATTCATCCCGCCGGGGTGCCTGCGGGTTGAAGCTGCCGCCCATGATGACCAGTTCCCGGGCATGCGCGGCAAAGCTGTCGTCCAGCCGGGCGGCGAGCGCCAGGTTGGTGAAGGGGCCGAGGGCGAGCACGGTGATCTCGCCGGGATGCTCCCGCACCTGGCGGACGAGAAATGCGGCCGCCGTCTCGGGTGCGGCCCTGGTCTGCGGCTCGCCCTCCGGCATCGGCGGGATCACCTCGGCGGCGTGGTAGCGCAGGCGGTTCACAGTGTTGTAAGAGGGCCACTCCCGCATCCACGCCCCCTTGTAAGGAAGCTTCCCATAGAGCGATTCCCAGCGGAGGGTGGCTTCCTCGGTGTTGACCAGCGGGTAGGTGGCGCCGGAGAGGACCGGGATTTCCGTGCGGCCGATGAGTTCCAGCATGCGCAGGGTATGGGCGGTATTCTCCTTTTGCCAGCCGTCGCCGCTTTCGACCGTGATGCCGAGCACTTCGATATCGGGCGATTGCAGCACCATCAGGATGGGCTGGAGGTTCGGGCCGCCGGGGCCGAAGGCGTCCTGGTCGATGATGACCTTGCGCCGGGCGGCTGCGGCCGGTGTCGCGGCGGCGAGCGGGAGCAGCAGGGTGAGCAGGAAAAAGGGAAGCCAGGGGCGAGGTGGCATGAGGAGGCGGCGGGGTGGGTGGAGCGGGAGCGTCCGGGGCGGAGCAGCCGGCGTGCCGCCGGATGGGGGAAAGCGGGCGGGGCCGGCCGGCGCAGAATGTTTCCGAAAGGGGCAGTTGACGCCGCGGCATCCTTGCCTCCTGTTGGCGGGCCAACCCCGGGACCCACGCATCCCTCATGTCTGTCATCACGCCCAATGACGTGGAGGTCTACCACGCCCGCCAACTGGCTACGTTCATGCCCCGCACGGAGCGGGGCCGGCTCTGGATCGAGCAGCAGCTCAGGCCGCAGGGCTGGCAGGCGGGCTACCGCGGCGCGTATTACACCGACCGGTCGGAGGTCGAGAATTTGCGGGAGTGGATGAAGCGCGAGGGCTTGGTGACACAAATCATCAACCCGCCTTGAGGGTCTTGGGTTTCAGTCGTCGTCCGCTTCCCCGCCGGCGGACGGCAGGGCTTTGAGAAAGGCGGCCCGTACCGGGGCTGGCATCGGGTGGTCCGCGCCTTTGACCGAGCGCCAGACGACCTCGTTGAGCACGAGGTCGTCGACCCGGTCGGCTTCGCGGAAGTCCATCCGGGCGGAAACCCGTGCTCCCCAGGCGTTCGGAGGGTTGCGCGCCGCGAGGTCGGTGCGGGCGGCGAGGGCGGTGTAGGGTGCCGGATCGGGACGGCTTTGGAAGCTGCCGTACATGGGCTGCGCGGCCGCATCATATTGCGACATCGGGGCGAGGCCCAAAATCAGCTCCATCGTGTGCAGCATGCTGCTGGTGGAGTAGAGGGCGGAATCGGTGGCATGCCGGCGGACGTACGGGCTGATGACGAGGGCCGGGATGCGGTGGGCGTCGACATGGTCGGGGCCGTTCTGGGCATCGTCCTCCAGCACGAAGATGGCCGTCCGGTCCCAGAATTTGGAATGGGAGACGGCCTCGACCAGCCGGCCGAGGGCGAGATCGTTGTCGGCCACGAAGGCGGTGGGGGTGTGCGCCCCGGGGCGGGTGCCCATGGTGTGGTCGTTGCCCAGGCGGACCACTTGCAGGCGCGGCATCTCGCCCTCGGCCTCATAGCGGTGCAGCTCCGCGATGAAGCGGGCGCTGCGCTGCACATCCGGATAATCGAGGTCGAAGGCGCGGTAGCCCGGGTCGAAGTGGCCGTGCAGCACGGGCAGGCTCGGCACCATGACGGTGGGCTGCCCGGGGGCGGTGCTGACGAATTCCCCGTAGCTACGGTAGCTGATGCCGGACGCGGCGGCGCGGTTCCACAGGTAGCCGTTGGCAGGATAGGCGACGGGGAAGTGTCCCTCGCTGGGATAGTCGACTTTGTGCCGCTGGTTGTGGCCGTAGTTGAGCGGCCAGGTTTTCTCGACGAAATCGGTGGCATACGCCGCCATCGACCATTCGTGGCCGTCGGCACTAACCTCGCCGTCGGCGTAACAATTATCCAGCGTGACAAATTCCCGGGCGAGGGCGTGGAAGTTGGGGGTGACGTTTTCGCCGAAGAGGCAGAGCGCGGGGTCGCCGTTGCCGCGGCCGAGGTCGCCCAGCACCTGGTCAAAGGTGCGGTTCTCCTTGATCACATAGATCACATAGCGGAGCGGTGAAGCGGGGCTCCCGTCGGCCGGCAGGGGGCTGTCGGCGGGGCGCGCGGCCGGCGTGAAGCGTGGTCCGGTCCGGTAGGCGAGCTGGGTCCAGGCGGCGAAGCAGGCCAGCCGCTCCGCCCGGGCGGGCAGGTCGAGAAAAGTGACCGTGCCCTGAAGCAGGCCGCCGATGTAGTGTTGCAGGTTGTGCGGGCGGGTGTCGCCGGGGAAGGGCCCGAGGGGGTTGGCGGCGGCCTCCACGCCTTTGCCGTTGGCGATGATAAGCTGCCGTCCGTCGGCGCTGACACGCACCGAGGTGGGGAACCAGCCGGTGGGGATGAAGCCGAGCGAGCGACTGTGCCCGGGCTCGCGGAGGTCGAAGACGGCGAGGTTGTTGTTCGTGGCGTTGGCGACGAAGAGCAGCTCGCCGTCGGGGCTCAATGCCACACTCTCGGGCATCGAGCCGGGCGGGGTGGCGGGATCGCGGACGGAGGAGAGTTTTTCGGTCACCTGCCCGGCCCGGACGTCGATCACGGACACGCTGTTGCGGTTGGATTCCGCCACGAAGAGCCGGCCGTCGCGGCCCAGCGCCATCTCGTTTGGGTGTTCGCCGACGGGCCAGCGGGCGAGTACGGTCCCGGTGCGGGAGTCGAGCACCAGCACCGCGGCTCCGGCCCAGAGGCTGACGTAGAGCCGGTGGTTTTTTTCGTCAGCCACGCAGGTGTAGGGGAAGGGGGCGTCGGGATGGTCGGCCGGCTGCCAGCGTACGCCCTCCGGGTGGGTCGTGGCCGGGGCGGCGGCGGGGGCGAGGCTGCGCTCCCAGAGGTGGTGCCCGGTGGCGGTGTCAATCTTGAGGATGCGCTGGCCCCAGGCCTCGGCCACATAGAGGGCACGGCCGTCGGCCGAGACGGCCAGGCCGGCCGGCACACCCACTTCCTTCTCGTTCCGCAGGTGCAACACGCGGGGAGCGGAGACCTGGCCATCGTGGAAATCGAAAACATGGACCACCTCGGCGCCGGCACCGCTGGCATATAGGCGGGTGCCTTCGGGCGACCAGGCGAGGCCGTAAAACGATTCGTCGAGCGGCCACTGCGCGAGAACTTTCCGGGTGGCCGCATCCAGGATCCGGATCTCGTGCTGGCCGTAGCCCGAATGCAGCACCGCGAGGTGGCGGCCGTCGGGGTGGAGGGCCAGGTTGACGGGAAAGTCGCCCACCTTCACCTGGGTGCCAATCGGCTTGATCGTCCATTGGTTGGGCAACAGCACGCTCCCGTCCGGCTGATGTCCCGGCCAGAGGACAGGGGTCGGGTCGGCGGCCCAGGTCGGGCACGCGGCAGGCAACGCCGCGAGGATGGCAAGGGACCAGACCTGACGGACGGAGGGCGACATGCGCACACCCTAGGCGGCGGCGGCCGGCAGGCCAGAGTCAATCTGAGGAGGCGTGCGCCGGGCCGTGGCCTGCGCTGCCGTGGCCGCCGGTGCACTCCGGCTCCGACAGGTTCCGGGCAATTTCCGCTCCACCCCGGATGCTGGCTGGACTTAGGGCGGCGCAAGCAAGAGTTGCGCCCGGGGGCTAGGCACAAGCAAATACCCGGTGAGGATCAGGTTAAGATTTCATCGCAAATGTGAGAGCGAGGGAGAACCACTTGACTGTTTGGCACAATACCGGCTCTTCGACGGTTTAATTCCACCGGTCACCGGGCCGGTGATTTTCACACCACACCCACACCTCTGCAACATGCACCCAACGTATCTGAAATCACTCGCGCTTGCGATACTGGCGGCCCTGGTCGCCATGGCTCCGGCGGCTGCCCTAGCCCAAGTCACCACGGCTGGCATGACTGGGCTCGTGCGCGGTACCGATGGCAAGCCCATCGGCGCCGCCGTCGTGGTTGCCGTCTATACGCCGACCAACGCCAGCTATTCGGCCAAGACCAATTCCGACGGTCGCTATTATTTCCGCGGCCTGCCGATCGGCAGCCCCTTCTCCATGACGGTGTCGTCTGAGGGCTACCAGACCCAGTCCCTGAACGAAGTGGTCGGCACCCAGCTCGGGCAGGATGTCACCGTCAATTTCACGATCCGCTCGGACGTCGTCAAACTGGACAAATTTGTCGTGAGCGGGGCCCGCAGCGATCTGGATGCCAGCGCCTTCGGGTCCGGCCAGACGCTCGATGCCAATACGCTTGCCAACAAGGCCACCGCCCGCCGCTCGCTGAACGAGTTGGTGAGTGCGACCCCCTCGGTCACCCTGCGGGCGATCAACAGCGGCACCGGCCGCGAAGACGCCATGATCACCGCCGCCGGGCAGAACAACCGTTTCAACTCCTGGATGATCGATGGCAACCGCATCAACGACACCTTCGGCCTCTACGAGTCGGGCACGCTGGCCTTCTTCAATCCCCTCTCCATCGACACGCTGGAGCAGATCTCGGTGCAGCTGTCGCCCTATGACACCCGCTACAGCGGCTTTACCGGTGCCTCCATCAATATGGTGACGAAGAGCGGCACCAACCAGGTCCACGGCGAAGCCTATCTCATCGCCAACAGCGACCATCTCGCCGGCCTCCAGCTCGAGGGCCCGGATAATTCCACCCTGGTGACCCAGGGAATCAAGCATGTGCCGCACCTCGATCAGACGACCAAGGGCATCTTCGTGGGCGGCCCCCTCTGGAAGGATCACGTTTTTTTCTTTCTCAATTGGGAAAAACACGACCGCAACAACGCCCCGAGCGCCTCCGGCCTGAGCAGCGTCAGCTCCTCTGATCTCGCCCTGATCGAGCAACGGGTGGCCCAGATTTCCAAGGTGGCCTACGGCAGCCCGGGCAGCGGCGCGGCCATCAAGGGCAGCGACGAGAAGAAGCTCCTCAAGCTCGACTGGCAGATCAACAGCCAGCACCGGCTCACCGCCCGCTACTCCAGCACCGAGGGCTCCGTGCCGATTTATGCCTATCTCACCTCGACATCATTCGGCAACGGCCTGAACAACTCAACTCAGTCGGCCCTCAGCGGCACCGCCGCCACGGCCTTCGACTCGAATTTCTACGCCCAGCAGCGCAAGGAGAAAAACCTCTCCGCCCAACTCGTCAGCGAGTGGACGCCGGATTTCAAGACCGAGCTCAAGTGGTCGCAGGTCAAGCAGGACCAGTATACCCCGGTCAAGGTGATCGCCCCGGAAATCGACATCTTCGGGGTGCATGGCACCAACCAGGCGGGACAAGCCGTCAGCAACCGCGTGGTGGTGCTCGGGACCGAGCGCTTCCGCCACGGCAATATCATCCACGTCAACACCAAGAACTACACCGCCACCGCCGATTACCATCAGGGCAATCTGACCGCCACCGCCGGCGCGGACATCGAGCTGAATGATTTCTACAATCTGTTCCGCTCCTACTCCTATGGCTTGTTCAACTACGCCACACCGGCGGACTTTCTCAACGACCTGCCACGCTTCTTCCAGCGCAACTTCACCGATCTCGCTCTCAAGGGCGACTACGCGGACGTCAGCCAGTGGGGCCAGCACGGCGTCTTCGGCAACATCCAGTGGGACCCCAGCAGCCGGTTGAACTTCACCGCCGGCATCCGCTACGACTGGGCCAACAGCACCACCCACCCCGTCTTCAACCCGCAGTTCCTGACCGACACCGGCATGCGCAACGACGGCACCGTCGATGGTGCCAAGGAGGTATCTCCGCGCTTCGGCTTTAACTGGGCCTTGGATGACGACCGCAAGACCCAGCTCCACGGCGGCGTCGGGTATTTCGTGGGACGCGCCCCTTGGGTATTTTGGTCCAACTCCTACGGCCAGACCGGCCTGGGCACCTACACGGTCAGCACCCTGCCCACCGGCGGCCTGAACGGGTATCTGGCCAACAGTTTTGATCCCGCCAACCCGATGGGCACCGGCACCCAGACCGGCATCTCCCGCGCCGAGATCGATCTGGCCGACGCCGGGACGCACATGCCCTCGCTCTGGCGCGGCAACTTTACGGCGGACCGCAAGGTCGATTTCCTTGATTCCATCTTCACCCTCGACCTCACCCACTCGATCAACGACCACACGCTTTCCCTCACGAATGACAACTTGAAGGCGAAGGGCACGGCCCTCGATGGCCGCACCTATTTCTACGGCAGCCCGAGTGTGCAGTCCAACGCCCTGTACCCGAACTACACCAACATCTACCACCTCCACAACGTGAGGGCGGGCGAGGCGACCTATGGCACGGTGTCCTGGAGCCGGCCCATGAAAAACCACTGGGCGTTCATGGCCGCCTACACGCACGGCAATTCGACCGAGGCGCAGAACAACGGCAACACCACCGCCAGCGGCGGCATGTCCACCATGGTCTTCAACGCGAACAAGGTTGAAACCGGCACCTCCGATTTCGAGATCAAGGACCGCGTCCAGCTGCTCCTCACCCGGGAATTCTCCCTGATCCGGAACTGGAAGACCACGGCCGGCCTCTACTACGAAGGCCGTTCCGGCAACCCCTTCTCCTACGCCTACTCCAACGACATGAATCAAGACGGCGTCACCGGCAACGATCTCGTGTCGGTGCCCTCCGGCCCGACTGATGCACGCTTTGATTTCACAGGCATGACGCCGGCCCAGACGGACGCCATGTTCGCCTATCTCCAGGGCACCGGTCTATCGAAATATGCGGGTGGCTATGCGCCGAAAAACACCTTCTACGAACCTTGGCAGAACCGCCTCGACCTCAGCCTCAAGCAGGAGATTCCGCTGCATTGGAACGCCCGGATGAAGCTCTTCCTCGACTTCGTGAACTTCGGCACCTTCCTCTCGAAGAGTCTCTTCAACTATTCGGAGCGGACGCTGCTCAACTCAAACGACACCTTTGACCACATCGCCTTCGGCTCCGCCACGATCGACCCGGCCACGGGCAAGATCAAAATGTCGTCTTTCGCCACCCCGACCGGCACCATGGTGGTCGACAATCAGGCCTCCCGCTGGCGCATCCAGGTCGGCGCCGCAATCGAGTTCTAATCTGGCTTACGACCGTCTTTCACCTTCGGGCGCTCCCTCGTGGGGCGCCCGTTTTTTCTTCCCTGCGGGTCACACGGCCTTGCGCCTGCGCGGTTTGGTCCCGCCTGGGCGGTGTTCTGGGCGTCACGGGTGCAGGGAGCCGGTTTCGCCGAGGCGGTCGAGGAAGATCCAGCTGCGCTTGGCGCGGGTCTCGGGGCTTTTGGCCTCCTCGAGGTAGCGCACGACCTGCCGGAGTCAAGCCGAGCGGATCGATCAGTTTTCGGGGCAGGGCAACCCAATGAATCAGGGCAACGCGATAAAGTTTGGCCAGAAAGACGGGCTTCAAACCTGGTCGAGCAGCGGTTCCGTCGGTCAGCGGCTTGGCAGCTCTATCCCTCATGATTTTGCCCCGGGCAAAATCATTGATGGTCGCGCTTCTTGAGGAAACGCGTGATTTCCCGGGCGGTGGGCATGGCGGTGGCGGTACCTGGCCGGGTGACGGCGAGGGCGGCCACCGCGCTGGCGTAATGCGCCGCCTCGATCACGTTGCGCTTGAAGCGCACGAGACCGGCGGCGAACCCGCCGACGAAGGCATCGCCCGCCCCGCTGGTGTCGAGGGCATCCACGTCGTGCGCATGGATATGGGTGCAGGCATCGGGCTGGGAGATGAAACAACCCTGGTCGCCGAGGGTGACGATCACGACCGGCACGCCGAGGGCCCGGCAAAGGCGGTGAAGCAGATCAGCCTGTAGCCCGGCGAGCCCGTTGGCCCCCAGGTCCCCCACGGCGCGGAAGGCGGCGGTGCGCAGCAGGGCCGCGGTGGCGGGCACGAGGCGCACGAGGGCCGTGAATTCGTTCTCGTTGGGGATGACGACCTCGGTGTGACGCAGGAGCGCGGGGGGAAAATCCGGCCGCAGCGGGGCCGGATTGAGGACGGTCACCGCGCCGGCGAGCCGGGCCGTGCGGAGAACGTGGGCGATGGTGCGGCAGTCGGATTCGCACTGGCAGACGACGACTTCGGCTGCCCGCAGCGGACCCGGCGGGACGTCGCGCGGCTGGAGGGCCAGGTTGGCTCCGGGCGAGACGATGATGTGGTTTTGCCCGGCGGCGTTGATGCAGAGCACGGCCGAGCCGGTGGACTCCCTTTTCTTTTCGATGAAGGTGGTATGCAGGCCTTCAGACTGGGCGTATTTGCGCGCTCCGGCTCCAAAGGCATCGCGCCCCACCGCGCCGAGGAAGAGGGTGGGGACACCCGTCCGGTGGGCGGCGGCGGCCTGGTTGAATCCCTTGCCCCCGGGGCCGGGCCGGAAATCACCAAACACCGTTTCCCCGGGCCGGGGGAAGGCCTCCGCGTAGAAGGCGAGATCCTGGATGAAGCTGCCAACGACAACGACGCGGGGTTTCATGGACGTGGGGGGACGAAACTTTCGGCCAGCGTGCGCCGGGCCCTGTCTCCGGTAAAGGGTATTTGCGCGGGGCGGAATCGGGCGCGGTGCCGGCCGGTCGCGCTTCCGGCCCCCGGGCGGCCCGCTTGGCCTCCCGGACCGACCGCTTGTCCTATCCGCCGTGTGCCGGCCGGCGCCGGCCGGCAACTTGGGCGGATGAACCCCGGCCGAATCCATTCCGGCATGCTGCGCCCGGACCTGCTTGCGGTCGTGGCTCCGGCTGTGGTTCGCTCGTTGCCGATGACGACTCCCGGGGACACCACGGCCAGGCTGCTGCGCACCAAGCAACGCCTCTACGTCCTGTGCCAGACGGTGGGCTGGGGGCTGTTCTTGGTCAGCCAACTGGCCTTCTCCTATGTGCTTTCTGAAGGGGAGGAACGCCGGCGCCTGACCGCATTCAGCGGCATTTCCTCCCTGTCGGTGGCGGTCGTCCTCGGGTTCCTGCTCAGCCATTATTCCCGTTCCACCATGGCCGCTTGGGGTTGGAAGAACCTCGGCTGGCGCCGTCTCATTCCCCGGCTGCTGTTCATGGGCGGCAGCCTCTCCCTCCTCTGGGTGGCGGGCAACTTCAGCTATACCTACCTGATCGTCCGCCTGCCCTGGCCGGAGAAATACAGTCCGGCGGTCATCATGTTTTTTGCCTGGTTCAACGGGAGCGTCATGCTCCTCGGCTGGCTGTGTTTCTACTTTTTCTACCACACCTTTGACCGGCTGAACCGGCTCCAGGTGGAGCAACTGCTGCTGACGGCCAATGTGAAGGAGGCCGAGCTCCGCGCCCTCAAATCCCAGGTCAACCCCCACTTCCTCTTTAACTCGCTCAACAGCCTCCGCGCCCTGATCGAGGAGGACGCCCCGCGCGCCCGCGAGTCCGTCACCCGCCTGGCCAACATGCTCCGCTACTCGCTCCAGTCCGGCCAGCAGGAGACCGTGTCCCTCGCGGATGAGCTGCGGATCGTCGAGGATTATCTCGCGCTCGAACAGATCCGCCACGAGGACCGCCTGCGCGTCCGCTGGGACATCGCGGAGGAGGCCCGGGCCTGCCACCTGCCACCGATGCTCCTGCAGACGCTGGTGGAAAACGCGGTGAAATATGGCATCTCCCCCCGGCGCGGGGGCGGGGAACTGGTCATCGCCGCCTCCTCCGGCACTCCGGCTGGCGGGACGCCCGGCACGCTGCACCTGCGTGTCACCAACCCCGGCGATCTCTCCGGTCCAGCGACGACCGCCGCCGCCCGGGCCGGCTCCTCCACCGGCGTGGGCCTGCGCAACGCCTCGGAACGGCTCCAGCTGCTCTATGGCAAGCAGGCCACGCTGCGGCTGCTGGCCGAGCCGGCCGGATTCGTCACCGCCGAGGTCAGCATTCCTCTCCCTCCGCACTCATGAAAGCCCTGCTCATTGACGACGAACGCCTGGCGCGCAACGAACTCCGGCGCCTCCTCGCCGCCCATGCCGACATCGAGATCGCCGGTGAGGCGGTGAACGTGGATGACGCCCTAGCCAAGATCGCTGCCCTCAAACCGGACCTGCTCTTCCTCGATGTGCAGATGCCCGGGGCCGACGGCTTCAGCCTGCTCGAGCAGCTCGAGCCGCCGCTGCCGGCGGTCATCTTCACGACCGCCTACGACGAATTTGCGGTCAAGGCCTTCGAGTTCGATGCGCTCGATTACCTGTTGAAACCCGTCGACCCCAACCGGCTGGTGGCCGCGCTTGAAAAACTCCGCCGCCAGCCAGGCGAAGCGCGGGCGGAAGGCGAGTCCCTGCCCCAGCACCGGCTGTCGCCGGAGGACAAGGTCTTCGTCCGCGAAGGCGACCGCTGCTGGTTCGTGCCGGTGAAAAACATCCGTCTGCTCGAATCGGAGGGCAATTACACCCGCGTGCATTTTGATGACAGCAAGCCGCAGCTCTTCCGCTCGCTCACCGCGATGGAGGAGCGGCTTGACCCCAAGCACTTCTTCCGGGCCAACCGCAAGCAGGTGATCAACCTCGCCTGGGTCGAGGGCATCGAGCCCTGGTTCAGCGGCGGCCTGCTCGTCCGCCTCAAGGGCGGGCTCAAGGTCGAACTCTCCCGCCGCCAGGCCCAGGACTTCCGCGAACGCCTCAGCCTGTAAGAACAACCACGAATGTACACCCACGAACACGAAGCGACGGCCGCCGGGAGAAACTGGAAACTAAGCGCCGCTTGAGTTTGTGCCTTGGTGTTCATTCGGGTCCATTCGTGGTTCCTCATCCTCCCTCCCCATGATTGAAGCCCACCACCTCACCAAGCTCTTCCACGACAGGAAGCGCGGAGCCATCCGCGCGGTGGACGACGTGTCCTTCACCTGCCGGCCCGGGCAGATCTACGGCCTGCTCGGCGCCAACGGGGCGGGCAAGACCACCACCCTGCGCCTGCTCGCCACGCTCCTGCGGCCCTCCGGCGGCACCGCCGCGGTGGCCGGGTACGACACCCGGGCCGCGCCGGAGCGGGTGCGCGCCCACGTCGGCTTTCTCGCCGCCAGCACCGCGCTCTACGGCCGGCTCACGGCCCGCGAGATGATCACCTACTTCGGCCAGCTCAACGGCCTGGCCGACGCCGCCATCGCCGGCCGCATCCAGGAGCTGGCCGGCCGGCTCGACATGGCCGGCTTCCTCGACCGGCGGTGCGACAAGCTTTCCACCGGCATGATGCAGAAGACCTCCATCGCCCGCACCCTCGTGCATGATCCGGCGGTGATGATCTTCGACGAGCCGACGCTCGGCCTCGATGTCATGACCGCCCGCGCCATCGTCCGCTTCGTGCGTGACTGCCGCGACCAGGGCAAGACGGTGATCTACTCGACCCATGTCATGAGCGAGGTGGAGAAGCTGTGCGATGTGGTGGGCATCATCCACGGCGGCCGCCTCGTGGCCGAGGGCACCCTGCCGCAGCTCCGGGAGCGTTTCGGCGAGCAGGAGATGGAGGAGATTTTTGTCAAGGCCGTCGGCGGCGAGGCCGCGCTGGCCGCCGCCCTCGGCGCCTAAGGAGACCCACCCATGAACTGGCATTACATCCTGACGGTTTATTTCAAGGAGCTGAAAGACTCGCTCCGCGACCGCCGCACGCTCATCTCCATGATCGTCGTCCCGACGCTGGTCATGCCGGCGCTGATGTTCGCCGTCGGCACCGTCATGACCAGGGTAATGCGGCAGGCCCGCGAGGAGGGCACGTCGCTCCTCGTGCTCGGCGGCGCGGATTCCCCGGGCGTGGTCGCGGCCCTGCAGGCGCAGCCGGACATCCATGTCGTCCATCCGCCCGGCGATTACCGGCAGCTGATCTCCGACAAGAAAGTCCGGGTGGCGGTGGAGCTTCCCGCCGGCTTCGAGGCGGCGCTGAAGGCGGGCGAGCCCAAGACCGTCACCCTCTACCACTACGAGGGGGAGATCAAATCGGGGATCGGACTTTCGGTCGTGGAGAAGTTTTTCCGCACCCTCCGCGAACAGGCGGTCGAGCAGCGGCTGGCGGAGCGCCACCTGCCGCTCACCCTCGTGCAGCCCTTCGAGGTGAAGCGCCAGAACGTGGCCCCGCCGGAGAAGGTCGGCGGCAATGTCATCGGCGGCTTCATCCCGTATCTCATCATCCTCCTCTGCTTCACCGGGGCGATGTACCCCGCGATGGATCTCACGGCGGGGGAGAAGGAGCGCGGCACGATGGAGACGCTCCTCTGCAGCCCGGTGGCCCGGGTGAACCTCGTGCTGGGCAAGTTCCTGATGGTGCTGACGGCGTCGATCACCACCATGCTCCTCTCGCTGGTCTCGATGGGCCTGAGCACGCTGTTCGGCCTCAGCCTGTTCGGCAGCGGGGCGGCGGCCGGCCCGGTCCCGCTGATCGACCCGCTGGGGTTGGTGGGCGCCTTCGCCATGATCGCCCCGGTGGCGGTGTTTTTCGCCGCCCTGCTGCTCGCCTGCGCGCTCTTCGCCAAAAGTTACAAGGAGGCGCAAAGCTACGTCTCGCCGCTCATCATCGTGGTCATTTTGCCCGCCGTCATCGGCATGCTGCCCGGCATCGAGCTGTCGGCAAAGACGGCCCTCGTGCCGATCCTCAGCCTCTCGCTCGTGTGCAAGGAAATGCTCTCCGGGGTCTGGCACTGGAACTTCATCGCGCTGATCTTCGCCTCCTCGTGCGCCTATGCCGCCCTCGCCCTCGGCTTTGCCCTGAGGATGTTCAACCGCGAGGACGTGATGTTCCGGTCGTGAGCCCGGGATCGTGGTGCGCGCCGGCAGCTGGCCGCTCGGCCCTCAACCTTGCCGCTCGGCCCGCGGCGGCGGCGATCAGGGCGCGGCGGCTTCCGCCGCCTCCAGGCGCGAGGCCGCCTGTTCCCACTCCGCCGTGGCGGCGTGCAGCAGGTCGACCGTGGTGCTCAGCTCGCGGTTGAGGTGCTGGGCGCGGCCGGGTGAGCCGTAAGTCTCGGGCTTTTCCAGCTCGGCCGTGATCTCGCCCTGCTTCGTCTCCAGCTCGCTGACGCGCTGCTCCAGGTGGCCGACTTCGATACGGAGCTTCTTGACGTCGGCGGCTGAGGGCTTCGCCGGGGCGCCGCGCCCGGGGCTGGCGGCCCCGGCGGCTGCGGCCGGCTTCGGCCGGGCGTCGGAGAAGCCGGCGGTGAGGGCGGCACGGGCGTTCGTGGCCTTGGACTTCTCCAGGTAATAGTCGTAGTTGCCCGCGTAGGGCGTCAGCCGCCCGGAGTGCACGTGCAGCACGGTCTGCGCCAGCTGGCGGATGAAGTACACGTCGTGGCTGATGAAGATGAACGTGCCTTCGAACTGCTGGAGCGCGCCGACCAGCGCGTCGATCGAGGGGATGTCGAGGTGCGTCGTCGGCTCGTCCATCAGGAGCAGGTTGGGCGGATTGACGAGGAGGCGGGCGAGGGCGAGGCGCGATTTTTCGCCGCCGGAGAGCACGGAGACCTTCTTGTGCACGTCGTCCTTGCGGAAAAGGAAGCCGCCGAGGACGGCGCGGGCCTGCTGCTCGGTGAGCTGGTTTTCTGCCGTCCGCAGCTCCATGACGTTTTCAAACACCGTGTTCTCCAGGTGCAGGTTGTCGGCGCGGTTCTGGGCGAAATAGCCGGGCACGACGTTGCTGCCCAGTTCGCGCGCGCCGCCCTGGATGGCCAGGTTGCCGGCCAGGATCTTGAGGAGGGTGGATTTGCCTGCGCCGTTGGGGCCGACGAGCACGATCTTTTGGCCCCGCTCGGCCTCGAAATTGAGGTCGCGGTAGACGAGGTGGTCGCCATAGGCCTGCTGGACCTTGCTGAGGTTCACCACGCGCAGGCCGGAGCGCGGCGGCTGGGGGAACTGGAAATTGATGCGCTTGAGGTCCTCCCACGGCTCCTCGACCGCAACATCCTTCAGCCGCTCGATCTGCTTTTCCTTCGACTTGGCGCGGGAGGCCATGGAGGCCTTGGCGCCGAAGCGGTCGACGAACTTCTGCAAGTGGGCGATTTCACGCTGCTGGTTCTTGAAGAGGGCGGCCTGCTGCTCCTTGCGGGCGTCCTTTTCGTTCAGGTAGTCGTCGTAGTTGCCGGTGTAGCGGTTGAGGGTGCCGCCGCGCAGCTCGAGGATGCCAGTGCAGAGGACGTTGAGGAACTCGCGGTCGTGGGAGATGATGACCAGCCCGCCCGGGTAGCGCGTGAGGTATTCCTGGAACCAGAGCAGCGCCTCGAGATCGAGGTGGTTTGTCGGCTCGTCCAGCAGCAGGAGGGCGGGCTCGCTCACGAGGAGGCGCGCGAGGTGGGCGCGCATGACCCAGCCGCCGGAGAAGGACTTGGCC
>CAISJA010000146.1 GCA_903885525.1 uncultured Opitutaceae bacterium | reverse complement strand
TCTCCGGCATTGTCTGCCCGATTTTCTCGCGGCTTCTCCCAAGGCCTCTTCCTTCGAGTTATTCCTCCGCGAGCGCATCGATCTTGAGCGTATCGAGGGAACTTGCCTCGCCGCCTAACCCTTGCAGCCTATCCAGAACCCCTCACTCTCAAGTTCATTATGAATCCATCGCCGGTCCCTTTGGAAGACGAGCTGGGCGACGTGCTGGAAAAAGCCGCCCGCCATGCCGGCATGACCCTGGAGCAGCTGGCCGCCGCGGCGGAGATTGATTCCGGCCGCATCCAGGATGCGCTCGACTACCGGCCGGAGCTGACTCCGCCCGAATTGGGCCGGCTCGCCCGCACGCTGCGCCTCAACGAAGTGGGGCTGGCGGCCCTGGCGGACGGCCTCTATCCGCCGCCCCGCACCGGCGGACTGCCCTTCAGCCTGTTTCCGCTCCACATGCCGTTCGGGATCGGGGTCGCCAACGCCTACCTCGTCAGCACCGGAGGCGACAGCGCCATCCTTTTCGACGCCGGTGCCAGCCACGCCGAGCTGCACCGCGCCTGGCCGGCCCGGATCAAGCGGCTGGAGGCAGTCTTTGTGACGCATTACGAGGCCGAGCACATCGGCGGGTTGGAAACGGTGCTGGCGGAGACCGGCCTGGAATATTTCTACGGACCGCGCAGCGGCCGTTGGGCGAAGTGCCACGGGCTGCAGGAGGGCGAAACGGTCACGGTCGCCGGCCTGGCGGTAACGGCGCTGCATACGCCCGGCCACGCCCCGGAGCACCAATGCTACCTGGTGGCACCTTCCGGTCGGCCGCAGCCGGTGCCGCTGCTCATCTCCGGCGACCTGATTTTGGCCGGGTCGCTCGGGGGCGGCTATTTTTGCTGCCAACGTCAGCTCCAGCATGCCCGCCGGGTGCTGGACCTGCTGCCCGCGGATGCCGTGATCGCACCCGGGCACGGCCCTCTGACGACGGCCGGCCACGAACGACGCTTTAATCCATTCCTGCCGTAAGGCGCTTTCCGTCGCAGCGGGCGGGCGGCGGGGGGGGAGCGATCCCGCCGATGGGTTCGGGTACGTCCCGGTATCAGCTGCCCCCAAGTCTGCCTGAGCGTGGATCGAAGGGACGAGGTCCGGCCTGGCGGGGCCCGCCTAGCAGCCTGTCGGACTTAGAAACGAAAATCTCATTCCTGGGAGAACGCATCGGGACGGTGCGCAGTTGGCCGTTCCCGACAGTCTGCTACACGAAAATGCCTGCGCCTTTTCGCGGAGACCCCGGTTGATGGGCGCGATACGTGCCATAAGCAGTTCATGGCTAAATGCTTCGTTAATATTGATCGCGATACTCCGCTGCTGCTTCCGCCGGACCTTCGCGCCTGGGTGCCGGTGGATCATCTCGCGCACTTCCTTCTCGATGCGGTCGAGGAACTCGATCTGCGGCAGGTCAAAGTGAACACCCGGGGCACCGGCGACGCGCAGTATCCGCCGACGATGATGCTGGGGTTGCCGGTCTACAGCTACGCGACGGACTGCTTCGGCTCCCGCCGCATCCAGCAGTCCACTTACGAGAACATCGCGGTACGCTTGCTCACCGCGGACACGCACCCCGACCACGACACGATCTGCGCGTTCTGCCGTGGGAACCAGGCGCTGCTCAGCGAGAGCTTCGTGAAGGTCCTGCAACTGGCACAGGAGTTGACCAGTACAACTTCACCGACCCGGAAAGCCGGATCATGAAAAGCGGCGGCAACTTCGAGCCGTGCTACAACGCGCCCGCCGTCGTCGAGGTGGCAAGCCGCCCGATCGTCGGCGAGCGCGTCAGCCAGTCGCCGAATGACAAACAGGAATTGGTGCCGACGCTGGCCTCCATCCCGACCGGGGCTGGAGCGGTGGCGAGGATCCGCGCCGACAGCGGGTTCTTCAGGGAGGCCGCGGTCAAGCAAGTCGAACAAACCGCAGACGGCGCGCCCTCGGGCATCGTGGTGTAGGCCCCGCTCGATAAGACCAGCCACCATCGCAGCGTCACTGATTTGGAAAAGAGACCCGAGCCGGCGGCTCCGCCCGCCGGCGCCAGCGTGGCCGAAGTGATGAGCCACCGCCTGAAAACCTCCGCCGGCAAGGCGCTCTACGGGTTGCGCCAACAGACGGTCGAGCCGGGTTTCGGCCTCATCAAATCGGCAACCAGCTTCCGGCTGTTCCTCCTGCGCGGCACGGCCAAGGTGTCCGCGGAATGGACGCTGGTCTGCCTGGCCGACAACCTCCGCCGCCTGCACACCCTCGGAGCGGGGCTCAAAACAGCCTGATGCACCCCCGCGGGCGCAGGGTCGGAGGACAAAACCACAAAAGTTCAGACAGAAAACAATAACCTCACTCGAATCGGACGGGAAAACCGAAACAGCACCAGCTCCGGATGATCCCCTCCAAAATGGCTCCGCCATTTTGGTTTAGCAGCCTGGATGACGAAGTCCGACAGGCTGCTAGGCCCAAGCGGATATTTCTCAGGCACGCACGCCCACGGTGCCGTCCGCCACGATGGCCCGCTGGATTCTGGCGAAGGCGGCGCTCACCTCGTCGTCCGTCAGGGTGCGTTCGGCGGAGCGGAAGGAGAGGGCGAAGGCCAGGCTCTTTTTCCCCTCCGGCAGGCCCTGGCCGGCATAGACGTCGAACAGCTCCACCGCCTCCACGGTGAACGCGCTGCCGGTGCTGGCGCGGGCGGCCTGCTGCAGCTGGAGGCGGATCTCCTCGGCTTGCCGGCTGGCATCGACCACCAGGGCGAGATCGCGCAAGGCGGCCGGGTAGAGGCTGAAACCATGGTAGCGGCGGTGGCCGGCGAGGCCGGCCAGCTTCTCCGGCAGGATGGAGAGCATGCCGGCCCAGACCTTGCCCTCGACGCCGGCGGCCCGGACCATGGCGAGGTTGAGCAGGCCGAAGCGGGCGGTCCATCCGTCCTTCATTTCCCCGGCGGCGGCGGCCTGGCCTTCCTGCCAGCCCCAGTAGGCCCCTGTCACAGGCACGAGGGGTTGCGCCTGGAGGTCGATCCCGGCGGCTTGCAGCAGGATTTCCAGGTGGCGCTTCACCGTGTAGAAATCGGGGGCCGGACGGTTCAGCCAGGCGCGGCCCTTCGGATTTTCCGCCAGGAGGAAGGCCACGCCGGCGCATTCCTGCACGGTGCCGTTGCTCTCCAGGAAGACCCGGCCGGTCTCGCAGAGGCGGGCCACAGGGTTGCCGCGCGACTGGTTGAGCTTCAGGGATTCGAGCAGGCCGGGCACGAGCGTCGGGCGCAGGTGGGACTGGTCCTCGACAAAGGGATTGGCGAGGGCGAGTTCCACGGTGGCGGCGTCGGACACCCAGGTCTTCAGCTCCTGCTGGGAACGCAGCGTGTAGTTGACGCATTCGTGGAAATGCTGGCCGACCAGATACTCGGTTACCCGGCGGTTGAAGGCCACGGTGGGAGCGTCGTCGGCGCCGATGAGCGCCGGGCCGGTGCACGGTGCCGGCGGCACCCGCTCCGTTCCGTAGATGCGCAGCACTTCCTCCACCAGGTCGATCGGGCGGTCGAGGTCGCCCCGGTAGCTGGGGATGT